>DYIC01000090.1 GCA_020723845.1 Hydrogenophaga sp. | reverse complement strand
TGACCACCCCGCCGGCGGAGCCGACCCGGGTGATCACCAAGCTCGCCTTCATGAACCGCTTCACCATGGAGGAGTTGGCCGCGATTTATACCGCTGCCAAGACCGAAGTCATGGTCGAGGTATTCATGGACAGGCTCAAACTGGCGGAATACGTCGATGTCACCGATCCGCAGACCAGGGCGGGCCTGCAGGCGCTCGCCGCCAGCGGGCTTCTGACGGAGGCCCGAGTCCAGGAGATCCTGCAGTGATGGCCGCCTTGATCCGCGCGATCTCACACCGCCTGTCGATGCTGGTCATTTGGCTACTCTGCCAGATCGCCGCTGTGATCGCGTCCGTGTGGATGCTCATCGCCGCCCTGGCCGGCAGTCGCCGCGCTTGGACCCTGGCGGTCGCCCACGACCAACTGGCGAATGCGGCCTTTGGCGGGCACGAGGACGAGACGATCAGTTCCCGCGCCGGCAAGGCTGCGCGTGAGGGCAAGCGCTGGGCCTGCGTCTTCTGTCGGCTGCTGGATCGGTTCGATCCGAACCATTGCGAGAAATCCATCGAGCCGGACGAGGGCAAGCCGGTCACACCCGCGCCACCCGGTACGTGACAGAGAGACTGAACCTCGTTTTCAAACCCGATTTATTCCGCCCATGGGCGGATTTTTTGTTTCTGGAGAACCGTTATGGCAGACCGATTCCTGCACGGGATTGAACTCATCGAAATCGAGGACGGCGGGCGCACGGTGCGCACCGTCAAGTCCTCGGTCATTGGCCTGGTGGGCACGGCCCCCGATGCGGCCCCGGCACGGCACGCCACCCTCACGGTCGGTACGGGCGACGCCAGTTTCACGGTGCGCGCCAAGCAGGCCGGTATCGTGGGCAACAGCCTGCGACTGGAGCTGCGCCCAGCCACCGCCCCGAACCAGCCACTGTCGATCACGCTGGATACCCGCACGCCGGGCATGACCCTGATCCTGGTGACGCTGGCAAGCGACGCCACCGGCCAGCGGGTGAGCACGGCCCAAGAGGTGGTCGCAGCGCTCAATGCCCACGCGGCGGCTTCAGCCCTGATCACGGCCGAAGTGGCCGAAGGCACGGGCGCCGGCATCCTGGCCTCGACCCTGGGCTCCAAGCCGCTGGCAGGCGGCATGGACGAGCCGTTTCCGCTCAACGTGCCGGTGCTGGTGACCAACCGGCGTTTGGCTGCTCACCTGGGGACCTCAGGGACCCTGCCCTGGGCGATCGCCGGCATCTACGATCAAGCCAGTCCCTTCATCTATGTGGTGCGCGTGCCCGAGGGCGACACGCTGGAAGCCACGATCAGCCATGTGATTGGAGGACAGGACGACGCGACCGGCCAACTCTCGGGGATCGCCGCGCTGATGCAGACCCGCGCCGAGATGAAGTCGCGCATCCTGATCGCGCCGGGCTTCTCGCAGTTCAAGCCGGTGGCCGATGCGCTGATTGCGGTCGCTCAAAAGACCCGGGCGATTGCGGTGATCGATGGCCCGAACACCAACGACGAGGCAGCCATCGACTACCGCAGCCAGTTTGGCTCGGATCGGGCCTACCTGGTCGATCCCTGGCTGGTGGTGCGCAAAAAGGATGGTTCGGAAGTGGCCGAGCCGCCTTCGGCGCGTGTCGCCGGCCTGATCGCCAAGTCTGACGAGACGCGGGGCTTCTGGTTCAGTCCGTCGAACCAGGTGGTGCTCGGGGTGCTGCGCACCGCACGCCCCATCTCCTGGGTGATCAACGACCCGGACACCCAGGCCAACTACCTCAACGAGTTCTCGGTCACCACCTTCATCGCGCAGGACGGCATTCGCCTGTGGGGCAACCGCAGCTGCGCGACCGACAGCCGCTGGGCCTTCCTCAGTGTGCGACGCACCGCCGACATGATCAACGAGTCCTTGGTGCGCGCCCACCTGTGGGCGGTGGATCGCAACATCACCCGCACCTACATCGACGAGGTGGTGGAGATGACCAACGCCTACCTGCGGCAATTGAAGGCCCGCTCGGCGATTCTCGGCGGGCGCTGCTGGGCCGATCCTGAGCTCAATACCCCGGAGTCAATCGCTGACGGTCGGGTGTATTTCGATTTTGACTTCACCCCCCCGTACCCGGCCGAGCACATCGTGTTTCGCTCGCACCTGGTCGGTGACTACCTGGAGGAGATTCTGTAATGGCCATCGAACTACCCCGTGTCTTGAAAAACATGAACCTCTTCGTCGACGGGCGCGGCTATGCCGGCCGGGTCGATGAGATCCAGTTACCGAAGCTCACGCTGAAGACCGAGGAGCACCGTGCTGGCGGCATGGATCTGCCGGTGGAGCTCGATCTGGGCATGGAAAAGCTCGAAGCGCAGCTCACGATCTCGGACTTTGACCCGGAACTCTTCAAGCTCTTCGGGCTGCTGGACGTCTCGGAAGCCCAGCTCACCCTGCGCGGCGCCATCCAGGCGCAGGGCCAGACCGCGCAGCCGGTGGTGGTGAATCTGCGCGGCGGCTGGAAGGAGCTCGACCCCGGCACCTGGAAGCCCGGGGATAAGAGCACGCTGACCGTGATGGTCGCGGCGCGCTACTACAAGCTCGCGATCAACGAAGAAGATCTGATCGAGATCGATGCCGTGAACCTCGTGCGCAAGGTCGGCGGCGTCGATCAGATGGAAGCCATTCGCACGGCGATTGGGGTGTAGCACCCCACCCATTCACGCGGGCGCTACTGATCTGAAATCAGTCGCTCGATAGCCGCCCGATACGCCGCCATGTCCTCGCGCTTGGCCACTGCCAGAACCAAAACGACCACAGCGTCATCCTCGACCCGATAGACCAACCGGTAGCCCTGCTTGAGCAGTTTGATCTTGTAGCAGTCGCGCAGATCCCCTCGCAATTGAGCGCCTGGGACGCGCGGCTGCTCAAGGCGCTTTTTGAGCAGTTTCTTGAACACGGCTTTGATGCTGCCATCGAGCGCATTCCACTCGGCCAGTGCGGCGGGCAGGAACTTCAATCGGTACTTCGTCGCCCCGGCGGGAGACTCAGAGCTGGTCAAGATCGACCTCAATCGCTTGGTCGACCGTGGTCAGACGCTGGCGAGCCAGCTCCACCAGATCGCGGTCGGCCAGCTCCTCGACAAGCGCCTCGAAGAGCTTGGGCGTGATCATGTAGAAGGCCGGCCGGTTGTGGTTGAGCACCGCCACGGGCTTCTCGCCAGCGGTACGCAGCACGCGCGCCGGGTTTTTTTTGAACTCGGACATGCTGA
>DYIC01000089.1 GCA_020723845.1 Hydrogenophaga sp. | reverse complement strand
TGTAGCTGCTCACGGTAATTGACCAAGGCGCAGGTCAGGATTCTCACACTCTTTGGCCGGAAGGAACATGAGAGGCAAGGGCGAACCGATGTCTGTAGACATCGGCTTTTTTGATTTTGGGGAGAAAAGGCGAACCCCCAGGTGTTTTGAGTTGGACGCTCCCCTGGGGGTTCTCTCCGACGAGGTGACCCTCGCCGACCACCTTGATCGTATCGCAACTTGTCTCTCGGGTCAAAGCCTTTCTTTCCGCCTGGCAGGGTGGCGGTGCGGGGAGGGCCGTGGAAAGCGCCCGCTCCTGCCCCTGCGGCTGCCGTTTTCGCCATCGGCACGGTGAATATCGCCGTTTCATCGTGGTGGGCGGCCAGGAGTTCGAGGTGACGATTCCCCGTCTGCGCTGCCCCACCTGTGGCAGGACGGCGGCGGTGCTACCGCCGTTTTTGGGGCCGCGCTCCCCGTACCCGTACTGCCTCCGGCAGGCTGCCATGGTGACGTACCTAGCGGGGGAACGCGGCTACCGCCCCGCGGCGGCCGACTTCCTCCTGGCCTGGCAACTGCTCTGGCAGTGGGTTGACAACCTGGCCGCGCGGGCCAAGGAGCTCCTGGCCGAGCTCACCGGCCTGCTCCTGCGCTATCCGCCCCCAGAAGGCAGCGACCCGATTCCCGGCATCGCCGAGGATGCGGCCGCATACCGGGCCAAGGCGCGGAGCCACGCCAAGAGGGAGCGTCTGGCGACGATAGGCGGCGTGCTGGTCCAGGCCCACCGGCTCTGGCGGGCAGGGTCGGCCCTGGGGCTTCCCTGGGGCGAGCCAGACCATGCCCACTTGCTGGCCGTGCTGGACGTGTGCCGGAAGGCCCTCGCCTGAGCCGTCCCCGCTCTGGCGTCTCCCGCCCCGCCTCATACGACCTCCGTGGTCCTCCGCCGCCGGCGCCAGCCCCCGCCGGCGCCCCAGACCCCTCTCACCCCACAGAAGGCTTGTCTCCCGCCGCGTCGAGGCGCCCTTTAGGCTGACCATGGAGGTGATGCGCATGGACGACCATGCGACCAATGTAGCTCTCTTCCGCTACGGCGTAATCGCTCCCCTCCTCGATCCGGACCTCTCGGTCCGGGAGCGGGCGCGCCTGCGGCGGGAGATCCTGGGCCGGCAGCACGTCCTGCCGGGGGAGGGCAAGGCCAGGACGGTCTCCGCCCGCAGCCTGCGCCGCTGGCTGAAGGCATACCGGGAAGGCGGCTTTGCGGCGCTCAAGCCCAAGCCCCGGCGTGACAAGGGGCAAACGCGGCGGATCGCCCCCGACGTGCTGGAGAAAGCGGTGGCCCTGCGGGAGGAGGTGCCCGCCCGGAGTGTGCGTCAGATCATCGAGATACTCGCACTGGACCCCGAGACCCCCGTCGGGGAGGGGGAGGTGAAGCGGTCCACCCTGGCCCGGCACCTCTTGCGCCTGGGCAAGACCCGCGCCATGCTGGAGCTGCCCAAGGAGCCCTTCCGCCGCTACGAGAAGGAGCGGCCCAACCTGCAGTGGCAGTCCGATGTCTGGCACGGACCGTATCTGCCGGACCCCGAGGACCCCGAACGGATGCGGCGCACCTACCTCATCGCCTTCCTGGACGATCACTCGCGGCTGGTGCCCCACGGCGAGTTCTACTTCGCCGAGGACCTGCCCAGCCTCCTCGATTGCTTCAAGAAGGCCCTCTCCAAGCGCGGCATCCCGGTGCGGGTGTACTGCGACAACGGCGTCATCTACCAGAGCCGCCAGTTCCAGCGCATCTGCGCCGAGCTGGGCATCCACCACATCCACGCCCGACCCTACGCCCCGGAGGGGAAGGGGAAGCTGGAGCGCTTCTGGCGAACCGTGCAGGAGTCGTTCCTCGCCGAGCTCCTGGCGCGGCCGGCTCGCCACCTCTCGGAGTTGAACGCCCTCTTCGCTGCCTGGCTGGAGCAAGGCTACCACCACTGGGTGCACCACGAGACGGGCCAGACGCCGGCCGCCCGCTTCGCCCGGGCCTCGGCCGACATCCGCCTGCCCGACCCGGTGCGCCTGGCCGAGACCTTCCTCTGGCAGGAGAAGCGCCGGGTGGACAAGACCGGCTGCGTCAGCATCCAGGGCAACCGCTACGAGGTCGATTCCCGCCTGATCGGCCGGGAGGTGCAGCTCCGCTACGACCCCTTCGACCTCACCACCATCCAGGTCTGGCACGAGGGCGAACGCTTCCCCGACGCCGTGCCCCACAGGCTCGTGCGGGAGCACGACGAGCGGGTGCGGCCCCGCCCCCGGCGGCCGGCAGAACTGCCCGCCACCGGGCTCAGCTATCTCACCCTGCTCCTGCAAAAGCACGAAGGGGAGGCCCGCCAGGCGCTGGGACGCATCCCCTTCCGCAACTTCCAACCCGACCCCGAGGAGGACGATACCCGTGTTTGAGTCCTACTACGGCTTTGCCGCCACACCCTTTGTCCGCACCATCGCCCCGGCGGCCCTCTACCAGTCGGAGCAGCACCGGGAACTGCTCGCCAGGCTGCTGTACCTGGTGAGAAACCGCGGGTTTGGCCTTGTGACCGGCGAGATCGGCGCCGGCAAGTCCACCGCTATCCGGGCGCTCGCGGCGGCCCTGGACCCCTCCCGCCACCAGATGCTCTATGTCTCCCAGAGCGGGCTCTCCCCCCGCCACCTCTACCGCGAACTCTGCCTGCAGATGGGCCTAAACCCCGCCTTCCACGCCGCCGACGCCCGCCGGCAGCTCACCCACGCCCTCTGGGACGCCCACAAGAACCACGACAAACAGGCGGTCATCGTTATCGACGAGGGCCACCTCCTCGGCCCCCAGCTCCTGGAGGAGATCCGCTTCCTCACCAACTTCCACATGGACTCGGCCTCGCCCATGGCGCTGGTGCTCGTCGGCCAGACCGAACTGCGCCAGCGCCTGCGACTGCAAACCTTCGAGGCCATCACCCAGCGGGTGAACCTGCGCTACCACCTCACCGGCCTCTCCGAACCGGAGACCAATGCGTACATCCAGCACCACCTCAAGGTGGCCGGCGTGAACCACCCCCTCTTCTCCGACGAGGCGATCCGGCTCATCTATCAGTTCTCCAAGGGAATCCCCCGCCGGATCAACAACCTCTGCACCGCCTGCCTCTTGGCGGGCTGCGCCGACCAGAAACCGGTGATCGACGAGGCGACGGTGAAGAAGGCGCTGGCGGAGTTCCAGGATGACCCAGTGGCGTGAGGGGATAAGGTCAAGGGGAAACGTGTGGGGGGCTGGCTACGGCCGGCCCCTCAGCTCTTCTCAACCGGCCAA
>DYIC01000021.1:22133-33303 GCA_020723845.1 Hydrogenophaga sp. | reverse complement strand
GTTGCCACGCGGCAGGCGTTTCAGGTGGAAGAGGAAGAGTGCCGCAAGGTGTATCAGTCCAGCGGTGCGCTGATGCATCACTTCGAGCACCTCTCGCCCGCGCAGCGCGACGCTTTGCTGAAGGAGGGCGAAGGGCCGGATGCCACGACGCCGTATTCGCTCGCCAACGTGCTGCGCCTGCGCCGACCCTTCGTGATCGTCGATGAGGCGCACAACAGCCGCACCGAACTGGCCTTCGACATGCTGGCGCGCTTTCGCCCCAGCGGCGTGATGGAGCTGACCGCCACGCCCGACCTGGAGCGCACGCCCAGCAACGTGCTGCACAGCGTGTCCGCCGCCGAATTGAAGGCGGAAGAAATGATCAAGCTGCCGGTGGTGCTGGAAACGGAACCGAACTGGCAGCAGTGTCTGGCCGATGCCATTGGCCGCCGCGATGCCCTGCACAAGCTGGCGGACGAAGAGCGACGCGCGGGCGCCCCGTATCTGCGTCCCTTGGTGTTGATCCAGGCAGAGCCGCGCCGTGCGGGGGTGGAGACGCTGGATGTCGAGAAGGTGAAGAACGAACTGATCACCCACCACGGTATCCCGGCCAGCGAAATCGTCGTCGCCACCGGCGAGGAAAAAGGGCTGGAGCAGATCGATGCGGACTACAAGCTAGGGCTGTCCGACCCCGCCTGCCCGGTAAAGTTCGTCATCACCCAGAAGGCGCTGGCCGAAGGCTGGGACTGCCCGTTTGCCTACATTCTGGTAAGCATGGCGGAGCTTCGATCCGCGACGGCGGTGGAGCAGTTGCTCGGGCGCATTTTGCGCCAGCCGGGTGCGGCCCATCGGCAGGCCAAGGCGCTCAACCAGTCTTATGCCTTTGTGGTGTCGCGCAGTTTTGCCGAAACCGCCAGCGCCCTACGCGACCGGCTGGTGGTGGGCGCGGGGTTCGAGCGGCGCGAGGTGGCCGAGTTCGTCACTGCAGCGAAGGCAGAGCAAGCCCGGCTGGATCTGGATGGGCACGCCGGGCGCGTCATTGTCCGGCCCGTGGCGATTACCTTGTCCGAAAAGCCCGACCTGAAGCGTGTGCCCAAGCCGGTGCGCGACAAGGTGAGCTGGGACGGCAAGCGGGGCACGCTGACGATCAGCACGCCGCTTACCGAAGATGAAGCCGAAATGCTCAAGGTTTCGGTGACTTCCGAAACTGCCGCGGCGGCGATTGTGCAAGCCGCCGAAGTCAGCCGCACCACGGCGATCGAGTTTTTCCAGACGCCCGCCGAATTGGGCGAGCGCTTGCGCGTGCCGCAACTGGCCTTGCGTGTGCAGGGCGAGTTGCAACTGTTCGATGACCCAGAAGTGCTCGACTATCCGTGGGACCTCTCGCCCCACGATGCGGCACCGACCGCCGACGACCTGACGGCTTTGCATGCTGCGCTGAAGGTGTACGCAGGCGGCGAGATCGACATCGATGATGGCGGCCACGTGGTGTCGCGCTTTTTGCCCGAGCTACAGCGCGATCTGGGCCTCGTTTACCAACCCGAAAACTGGGATGAGGTGCGCCTGGCCACCTGGCTGTGCCGCAACCTGCCGGAGCCGTCGCTGACCCACGCCAGCAAGCGGGCATTCGTCGCTGCATGGCTCACCGATTTACTGCGCCGGGACGGCTTCACGCTGGCGCGCGCCAACTTGCAGAAATTCCTGATCCGCAATCTGCTCGAGGCGCGCATTCGTGAACTGCGCCAGCAGGCGGTCGGCAAGGCCTACCAGCAGGCACTGTTTGGTGACGATGCGGCCACGCGCGTGGCGGTGACGGATCAATATGCCTACGAGTTTCATCCGCAGGCTTATGCGCCCAGCCGCGACTACGACGGGCGCTTTGGGCACTTCGACTTCCGCAAGCATTTCTACGGGCGCATCGGCGACTTCGACAGCAAGGAGGAGTTTGAGTGTGCCTGCCAGTTGGATATGTGGGCGCAACAAGGCCGCATCCGGTTCTGGGTGCGCAACTTGGTTCGGCGCGAAGGTTGTTCCTTCTTTCTGCAGAAAGCCGATGGCCGTTTCTACCCGGATTTCCTGTGCCAGTTGCCAGGCTCAGCCGACCAACCCGGGCCGATTCTGGCGGTTGAATACAAGGGCGCGGATCGCTGGAACGGCGCTGAGGATGACCGCTTGATCGGCGACCTGTGGGCCAAGCTGTCGGAAGGCCGTTGCCGGTTCGTGATGGTCAAGGACAGGCGCTGGGATTGGATCGAGAAGGTGTTGAAGTGAGCGACTTCCCAAAGGAGACGCTGGGTTTTCTGGTCCTGGCCTTGCCAGTATTCGTCGTCCTCCCAGGCAGCCAGGGTCCAGGTGCGCTTGAGCGGTTAGTCCTCAATCGCCATCGACCAGATCCTGCTGCTTGACCTTTCCTTGGTGGTACTGCGCGGTGGAGCGGGCCAGGTGCGCGGCGTTGGCAGGCGAGCGCAGCAGATGAACGGTCTCCATGAGGCTGTTGAAGGTGTCGAGCGACATCACTACCGCATCAGGCGCGTCCCGGCGTGCGATGACCGTGACATCGGCGTGTTTGACGACTTGATCGATCACGGCTTCGAGACGGTTAGCATCAGGTGCGTGTCATGAGATGGCCTGCAAACATGACGGAGAGAGGCTTCGCAGGCTCTCGAACACGCGGCGCTCGCCGGTGATGGGGTCATCGAAAGCGATGGCGCGCGCCAACAGTTGCAGCGGCTGCGTGTAGTCCTCGGGTTCGTCCGGGCCACGGCGCACCACGGGGTAAAACTGGTCGCCCACGATGGGCAAGCCGAGTGCAGCCATGTGCACGCGCAGCTGGTGGCGCTTGCCGGTCACCGGGCGCAGGCGGTAGCGCGCGTATTCTGCCTGGGGGTCCAGGCGTTCCAGCGGTTCGATCCAGGTCTCGCTGTTGGCGGGCAGCCCCTCCTCGGGCGCGGCTTCGCGCATGCGAAAAAATGCCTTTTCATCCTCGCGCAGGTGGCTGGTGCGGCGCAGCGGCCAGCGCAGTCCGTCGCGCCACGGGGCGATCGCTTCATACGTTTTGTCCACCCGCCGCTCGCGAAACAGGCGCTGGTAGGCGTCGCGTTCGTGCGCCTGTACGCTAAAGACGACGAGCCCGACGGTTTCGCGGTCGATGCGGTGCAGCGGGCTCAGATCGGGCAGGTCGAGCACGCGCTTGAGGCGCACGAGCAGCGTCTCGCGCACGTAGCGCCCCCCGGGCGTGACGGGCAGAAAGTGCGGCTTGTCCGCCACCACCAGGTGCGCATCGCGGTAGAGCACGGTCTCCTGAAACGGCACAGGCGCCTCATCGGCCAATGTGCGCCAGTAATAGACGCGTTGGCCGTGCAAGTAGGGGGTGTATTCATCCAGCGCGCGCCCGTCGTCGTCCACCACATGGCCAGCGCGCAGCCGCGCCTGCCATTCGGCGCGCGGGATGCGCGGCAAGCGCGCGGCCAGGTAGTCCAGCAGCGTGGGCCATGGGCACTGGCGCAGGCGGGGTAGAGCCACGCAACTGGGCGAGACGCCATCGCGCAGGGGCAAGGCTCCGTTTTTGGGCAGATGGGCCATGGTCGCCGGGGGTCAGTAGGGCGTGCGCCCCGGCACGCGGGCGCGCACGCGCAGGTCCGGCCCGACGGGGTCGACCGCGACGAAGGCGAGCGCGCAGCCGTCGTCCAGCCGGTCGAGTGGCCCCAGTGTGGTCAGTCCCAAGCCTTGGCCCAACAGGCGGGGCGCGAGGTACAGCAGCAGCTCGTCCACCAGCCCGGCGCGCCACCACGAGGCGTTGAGCGCAGCGCCCGCTTCGATGTGCAGCTCGTTGACCTCGCGCGCGGCCAGGTCGGCCAGCACGGCGGCCAGATCGACCTTGGGGGACCCGCCAGGGGTTTTGGGGGGCCCGGGCTGGTCGATGATGGTCACGCCCAGTGCGTGCAGTGCGGCGCGCTGGCGTGCGGTGGCAGCCGGGTCGCTGGCGGTGTAGAGCAACACTTCGCCTGGCGGCTGCAGGATGCGCGCGTCCGGGTCGATCTCCAGGGCCGAGTCGAGCACCACGCGCAGCGGCTGGCGCGCCGTGGGCACCAGCCGCACGTCCAGGCGCGGGTCGTCCTGGCGCACGGTGCCGATGCCCGTGAGTACGGCGCCCGCGCGGCGGCGCCAGGCGTGGCCGTCGGTGCGCGCCTCGGGGCTGGTGATCCACTGGCTGACGCCATTGGGCAGCGCCGTGACGCCGTCGAGCGAGGCGGCCACCTTCATGCGCACCCACGGGCGACCGTGGCGCATGCGCTGCCAAAAGCCGATGTTGAGCTCGCGCGTCGCCACGGCGACGGGATGATCCGGGGGCAACACGGTCACCTGCACGCCCGCCTGCCGCAGCCGTGCCAGGCCTTGCCCGCTGACGCGCGGGTTCGGATCCTCGGTGGCGACGACGACGCGGGCGACGCCGGCGGCAACGAGCGCATCGCAGCACGGAGGGGTGCGTCCATGGTGGCTACACGGCTCCAGCGTGACGAAGGCGGTGGCGCCGCGCACGTCCGCGCCAGCCGCCTGCGCGGCGCGCAGGGCCATCACCTCGGCGTGCGCCTGCCCTGCGGCCTGGGTGTGGCCCTCGAACACCCGGCCGTCACGCAGGAGCAGCCGGCACGCCACGCGCGGGTTGGGGTCGGACAGGCCGATGGCCTGCTCGGCCAGCGGGAGCAGCCCCTCCCAGGCGCGCGCGTCCAGCGGGTCAGGCGTCGTCATGGCGGCGTTCGAATACCAGGTCCCACACGCCGTGGCCCAGGCGCAGGCCACGTTGCTCGAACTTGGTCATCGGCCGGTAGGCGGGCCGCGGCGCATAGCCGCGCAGGCTGGGGTCGGTGCTGGCGTTGCGCAGCCGTGGCTCGGCCCCCAGCACCTGCAGCATTTGTTCGGCGTAGGGCTGCCAGTCCGTGGCGCAGTGCACGTAGCCGCCAGGCTTGAGCCGACTGGCCAACAGCGCCACGAACGGCGGCTGGATCAGGCGGCGCTTGTGGTGGCGCTTTTTGTGCCACGGGTCGGGAAAAAAGATGTGAACGCCGTCGAGCGAGCCCTCGGCCAGCATGTGGGTGAGCACCTCGACCGCATCGTGCTGGATGATGCGCAGGTTGGTCAGCCCCAGCTCGCCGATGCGCTTGAGCAGCGCGCCTACACCGGGCTCGTGCACTTCGCAGCCCAAAAAGTCGTCGTCGGGCCGCAAGCGTGCGATGTGCGCCGTGGCATCGCCCATCCCAAAGCCGATTTCCAGGATGAGCGGCGCGCGTCGGCCAAAGACCGCTTCCGGGATCAGCGGCACGGGTGCGTAGGGCAGCACGAAGCGCGGCCCGAGCGTTTGCAGGGCCTTGGCCTGGCCGCTCGTGGTGCGGCCGGCGCGCAGCACATAGCTGCGGATGGTTTTGGGGTGGGGCACGCCAGTAGGGGCGGCCGAAGCAGATTCAGGCAGGTGGTCGCTCACGGGTGGGATTGTAGAGATCCCGCTCACGCCCAGCGTTGCTGCCACAGGCGGGTCCACGCGGCCAGCGCCGTCTCCACTTCCGCCGCGCCCGGGGCGGGTGCCGGCAAATCGAGCACCGCAGCGGCGGCGGCCAGGGCCGATAGGGCCGCCTGTCGGTCGTCAAGCTTCAGCGGGGCCGCACCGGTTTGTTTGGAGAGCTTCTCGCCATTGGGGGCGCACACCAGCGGGGTGTGCAGGTAGCGCGGCGTCGGCAGTCCCAGGGCGCGTTGCAGCACGATCTGCCGCGGGGTGTTGTCGGCCAGATCCTCGCCGCGTACCACGTCGGTGATGCCCTGCGCGCCATCGTCCACCACCACGGCCAACTGGTAGGCCCAGCAACCGTCGGCGCGCCGTAGCACGAAGTCGCCCACCGCGGCCGAGACATCTTGCGCCTGGGCCCCCAGGCGCCGGTCATGCCACGTCAGCGGCGTGGGCAGGCCCAGGTCGGCCAGCACCCGGTCGACGTGCAGGCGCCAGGCGCGCGCCGCGCGACCGTCGGACTGGTTCGGCCCGCTCCGCTCCGGGCGGCAGGTGCCAGGGTAGGGAAGGGCCGCGTGGCGTGTGCGCTGCACCCCGCGTGCCCGCCACGCGGCTTCGATCGCTTGCCGGGTGCAGTGGCACGGATAGGCCCAGCCCGCGTCGATGAGGTGCTGCAGCGCGGCCTGGTAGGCCGCTTCGCGCTGCGACTGCCACCACGGCGGCTCATCTGGCCACAGGCCGCAGGCGCGCAATTGCGCCAGGATTCCCTCGGCCGCGCCGGGCATGCAGCGCGGGCGGTCCACGTCTTCGATGCGCACCAGCCACTGGCCGCGGTGCGCGCGCGCGTCCAGCCAACTGGCCAGGGCCGCCACCAGCGACCCCGCATGCAGCCAACCGGTGGGCGACGGGGCGAAGCGGCCCCGATAGGCCGTTGCCGCTGCGGCCATCAGCCCTCCAGCATGGCCAGCGCCAGCTCCAACCCCGACAGGAAGGCGTGCTCGACCCGATGCCCCAGGCACCAGTCACCGCACAGCCCCAGGCCGCGCTGCGCGTCCCACAGGTACGGCTCGCCGAGCGGTCGCTGCGTCTGCGCATAGCGCCAGCGGTGCACGGTGGCGTGCGCGGGGGTGGCACGGATGCCGGTGACCTCGGCGAAGCCCTTGAGCAGCTTGGCCAGCACGCGCTCGGGGTCGTCCTCCAGGTGTTCGGCCGACCACGCGGGGCTGGCTTGCGCGACCCAGCGCTCTACCGGGCCGCGTCCGGGTTTGCTGGGCTCGCGCGCCACCCAGGCCAGGCGATGGTGGTCGCTGCGGGCGGCGTCCCAATGCGGCCCCAAGCGCTGGCTCGGGCCCGCCACGGCGTGTGGCCAGGCGGCCATCAGCGTCCAGCAGGGGGCGACCGCTACCTCTTCGTCCAAGCGCTGTTGCCACGTGGGTGCCAGGGCGCTGGCGGCCAGCAGCTCCCGTGCCTGCGGATGCGGGATGGCGAGCAGCACCGCATCGAAGCCGCCCATCACCGCCGGTGCGTCGGCCGCGTCCGGCGCGCCCTCCAGGCGGAGTTGCCAGCGCGTGGGCGCGATGGCGTCGGGTTCCAGCCGCACCACGCGCGTGACCCAGTGGCACTGCCCGAGCGTGCCATCGGCCAACGGTTGTGCCCAATGCTTGACGAGCGCGCTCATGCCCGGCGTGGCGACCCAGCGCGTCTCTGTGGGGGCAGGGGCGACGGCCAGCCGGGATGCGGTGGCGTCGAGCACGCGCACCCAGGTCGCATCCCATGCGGCGATCGGGGCCTGCGTGGCGCGCAGGGCGAGCTCGAAGCGCGTGTCGCGCACCGTAAAAAACTGCGCCCCGTGGTCGAAGTCGCCCCAATCCGTGCGGCGCGTGGCCATGCGGCCACCGGCGCCCCGGCTCTTTTCGAACACGGTGACGTGCCAGCCTGCCTGCGCGAGGGTGCGCGCCGCGGTGATGCCGGCGATGCCAGCGCCCACTACCGCCACCCGCCGGGGCGTGGGTGGCGCGATGGACGGTTCGGCCGCCGGTCTGCGCCGAGGGCGCTTCGGAGGCAGCGGGGTGGGGGCAGATCGGCGGCGCGGCATGGGGCGAACTTTCGGTGGGAAGGAGGAAACACCGATGGGATGACCCGCCGATGGTAGCGCAGCCGCCACGCGACTCACGCCAGCGGCGCATCATGCCCCGGGCGCTTCATCAACAGGGCGTCGCGCGTCAGCGGATCGGCTAGCCGTTGCAGCCACCAGTGCAGCGCCGGTCCCGTGCGCGGGGCGCCACTGCCGACGGGCCGCGCCGTCTGGCGCCAGGCGTAGGCGGTGGGCACGACGCGGGCTGGCAACGTCGTGGCCTTGAGCACCAGGTGCCCGGCGTTCACGTGAGGCTGCGCCAGCGGCTGCGGCAACCAGCCGCAGCCCAGTCCACGCAGCTGGGCCTGCAGTTTCATGGCCATGCTGGGCACGGTCAGCACATCCTGGCCCGGCTGCG
The DNA here is from genome assembly GCA_020723845.1 of Hydrogenophaga sp. Classification (GTDB taxonomy): domain Bacteria; phylum Pseudomonadota; class Gammaproteobacteria; order Burkholderiales; family Burkholderiaceae_C; genus Tepidimonas. Next base: position 25,335 of record DYIC01000021.1, on the reverse strand, counting down.
GGCCCACCGTCAGCCCGCCCTGCGGCGCGGTGTCGGCCACCGCCACGATGCGATGGGCGCGGATGTCTGCCGGGGTCAGCGGTTCAGCCGCTCTGGCCAGCGGGTGGTGTGGCGCCACCGCAAAGCAAAACGGGACGTTGCCCAGGGGTTGCAAGCCGATTTCTGCGGTCGGCGTCCGCTCCAGTGTTACCCCTAGAGCCAGATCGGCCTGGCCGCTGAGCAGCGCTTCCAGGGTGCCGGAGAGGGTCTCGCCCCGCAGCCGCAGCCGGGTGGGCGCCCCCAGGGCGTAGAAGGCCTCGCACAGCTCGAGCAGCGTGCGCGGGCAGATGACGGCATCGGCCGCGATGGTGAGTTCGGCTTCCCAGCCGGTGGCGATGCGCCGTACGCGCTGCGCCAACGCGTCCCATTCGCGCAGTAACGCGTCCCCAGCCCGCAGCAGTTCTTGCCCGGCCGGGGTCAGCCGGGCGCGGCGCGAGCGCCGGTCCAGCAGCAGCACGTCGAGCGCCTGCTCCATCTGCCGCACCCGGTAGGTCAGCGCACTGGGCACCAGGCCGAGCGCCCGCGCGGCGGCCGCCAGACTGCCATGCCGCGCCACGGCCGCCAGCAGCGCCACCTGTTCCGGCCCCATGTGCCGCCGCTTCAAGCGACCGCGTCGGCGCTTTGGCGCGTGAGCATGGCCAGCACGTTGGCCACGGTGCTGCGCAGCTCGCGCCGGTCGCAGATCATGTCGATGCCGCCTTTTTGCAGCAAAAACTCGGCGCGCTGAAAGCCCTCCGGCAGCTTGACGCGCACGGTGTTTTCGATCACACGCGGGCCAGCAAAGCCGATGAGCGCCTTGGGCTCGGCGATCACCACGTCGCCCATGAAGGCGAAGCCCGCCGACACGCCGCCCATGGTGGGGTCGGTCAGGATGCTGATGTAGGGCAGGCGCTGCTTGGCCAGGCGGGTGAGCGCCGCGTTGGTCTTGGCCATTTGCATGAGTGACAGCAGCCCTTCTTGCATGCGCGCGCCGCCGGTGGCGGTAAAGCAGATGAAGGGCACTTTTTGCTCGATGGCGTTTTCCACGCCGCGCACGAAGCGCTCACCGACCACCGAGCCCATGGAGCCGCCCATGAAGTCGAACTCGAAGCACGCCACGACCACGGGCAGGGTGTGCACCGCGCCCCCCATGACGATGAGGGCGTCGGTCTCGCCCGTGGCTTCGAGCGCCTCTTTCAGACGTTCGGGGTACTTGCGGCTGTCCTTGAACTTGAGGGGATCGACCGGAAGCACCTCCTGCCCGATCTCGTAGCGGCCCTCGGGGTCGAGAAAGGCGTCCAGCCGCGCGCGCGCCCCGATGCGGTGGTGGTGCGCGCAGTGCGGGCAGACGTTGAGGTTTTTTTCCAGGTCGGTCTTGTACAGGACGGCGTCGCAGCTCGGACACTTGACCCACAGACCCTCGGGGATGCTGCGCCGCTGGCCACCAGCGGAGGCAATCTTGGGGGGCAGCAGTTTTTCCAGCCAGGACATGGCAACTCCTTGCGATGGCAGCGCCGCCCGTGACGCGCAGGCCGAGGCGTGGCGGGGCGCGCGGCGCCGGTGTGCGCGCGATTATGCGCCAGCCGCGGCGGCCTTGGGTAGCGCGTCGAGCGCGGTGCGGATGTCGCGTACGAACGCCGCCGCCACGGCGGGGGCGCGCTCGCGCGGTTCGTTGTCGAGCAACTGGATGAGCCGGGTGCCGATGACGACGGCGTCGGCGCTGCGCGCCACGGCCTGGGCGCTGGCCGCATCCCGGATGCCAAACCCCACGCCGACGGGCACTTTGACATGGGCGCGGATGCGCGGCAACATCGCCTCCACCGACGCCGTATCCAGGTGCGCCGCGCCGGTGACGCCCTTGAGCGAGACGTAGTAGACATACCCGCTGGCCAGCTGGCCCACGAGCGCGATGCGCTCGTCGGTGCTGGTGGGGGCCAGCAGAAAGATCAGATCCAGCCCGTGCGCGCGCAGCGTGGCTGCGAAGGCCTCGCATTCCTCGGGCGGGTAGTCCACCACCAGCACGCCGTCCACGCCCGCGGCGGCCGCCTCGCGCGCAAAGCTGCCCGCGCCGTGGCGATGTTCCCACGCTTCGATGGGGTTGGCGTAGCCCATGAGCACCACCGGTGTCGCCGTGTCGCGGGCGCGGAAGTCGCGCACCATCTGCAGCACCTGCGCCAGGCCGATGCCCGCAGCCAGCGCGCGCTCGCCGGCGCGCTGGATCACCGGGCCGTCGGCCATCGGGTCGGAAAACGGCACGCCCAGCTCGATGACGTCGGCGCCGGCGGCCACCATGGCGTGCAGCAGGTCCACCGTGACGTCGGGCTGCGGAAAGCCCGCGGTGACGAAGGGGATGAGCGCGCGGCGACCGCTCGCGCGCAGGCGCTCGAACGTGGCGGCCAAGCGGGGGGCGCTCATTGCACGGCTCCTGGGGTCAGGTGGATCGGCGCGGCGGTCTTGACGCTTTGGCCGCGGCAGCTGGGGCGGCAATAGAAGTCGGCGCCGGACAGGTCGGCCACGGTACCGATGTCCTTGTCGCCCCGGCCCGAGAGGTTGACCAGCAGGCTTTGATCGGGCCGCAGCGTCGGCGCGAGCTTCATGGCATAGGCGATCGCGTGGCTGGACTCCAGCGCGGGGATGATGCCCTCGGTGCGGCACAGGCGATGGAAGGCCTCCAGCGCCTCGGCATCGGTCACGCCCACGTACTCGGCGCGGCCGCTGTCCTTCAGCCAGGCGTGCTCGGGGCCGACGCCGGGGTAGTCCAGGCCGGCGCTGACGGAGTGCGTCTCGGTGATCTGGCCGTCGGCGTTTTGCAGCACGTAGGTGCGGTTGCCGTGCAGCACGCCAGGCACGCCGCGCTGCAGCGACGCAGCGTGGCGGCCGCTGTCCAGGCCGCTGCCGGCCGCTTCCACGCCGATCAGGCGCACCCGCTCGTGGGGGATGTAGGGGTAGAAGATGCCCATGGCGTTGCTGCCGCCGCCGACGCAGGCGATCACCGCGTCCGGCTGCGCCTGCGCGCCGTTGCCGGGCAGGCCCAGGTCGGCCAGCATCTCGGGCATCTGGCGCAGGCATTCCTCGCCGATCACGCTCTGGAAGTCGCGCACCATCATGGGGTAGGGGTGCGGCCCGGCGACGGTGCCGATGATGTAGAAGGTGTTTTCGACGTTCGTGACCCAGTCGCGCAGCG
>DYIC01000021.1:0-22033 GCA_020723845.1 Hydrogenophaga sp. | reverse complement strand
ACGGTGCCGATGATGTAGAAGGTGTTTTCGACGTTCGTGACCCAGTCGCGCAGCGCCTCGTTGAGCGCGTCCTTCAGCGTCTTGCTGCCGGACTCCACCGGCACCACGGTGGCGCCGAGCAGCTTCATGCGGTAGACGTTGGGGCTTTGGCGCTTGACGTCCTCGCTGCCCATGTAGACCACGCATTCCAGCCCGTAGCGCGCGCAGATGGTCGCGGTGGCCACGCCGTGCTGGCCGGCGCCGGTCTCGGCGATCACGCGCGGCTTGCCCATGCGCCGCGCCAGCATCGCCTGGCCGATGACGTTGTTGATCTTGTGCGCGCCGGTGTGGTTGAGGTCTTCGCGCTTGAGCAGGATTTGCGCGCCGCCCAGCTCGCGGCTCAGGCGTGCGGCGTGGTAGACGGGCGAGGGGCGGCCGACGAAGTGTTTGAGCTCCGAGTGGAACTCGCGCTGGAAGTCCGGGTCGTGGCGCCAGTGTTCGTAGGCGGCGCGCAACTCAGCGATGGCGTGGGTCAGCGTTTCGCTGACGAAGCTACCGCCGTAGGGCCCGAAATGGCCGCGGGCGTCGGGAAAGGCGTAAGCGTGGGCAGACATGGGGAGCATCCGATGGAGGGTGACGGCCAGCGTGCCAGGCACGGCGGGGCGCGTCAGGAGGCGGGGGAATCGGCCAGGATCGCGTCGGCGCGGCGCACCGCGGCGATGAACGCCTCGACCCGGGCCGGGTCTTTGATGCCCTTGGCGGCTTCGACGCCAGAGGAGACGTCAACACCCCAAGGGCGTACGAGAAGCACGCCATCGGTCACATTTGCGGGTGTGAGTCCACCAGACAAAACGACCCGATGGGCGGCGTGGAGTCGAGGGTCTGACCACGGAAGGGCTGTCCAGTCGAAAGCGTGTCCGCCTCCGCCGTAGCCGGGCACGTGGGCATCGACCAGCACGGCCTGCGCGGCGGAATAACGATCGGCGTATTCTAGGAGATCGAAGCCCGCGGCGCCAGCACCCACCGGCACGCGCGCGGCGCGCAGCCACGGGCGTGCGCCCGCCAGTGCCGCGCATTGCTCGGGGGACTCGTCGCCATGGAATTGCAGCAGCGCGCCCGGCACGGCGTCCAACGCGGCGCGCACCTCATCGGCGCTGGCGTTGACGAACAGCAGCACGGGCGTGACGAAGGGGGGCAGTCGGCGCGCCAGCTCGCCCGCGCGTCGGGCGCTCACGCAGCGGGGACTGCCGGGGTAGAGCACGAAGCCGACGGCATCGGCACCGGCAGCCGCGGCATGTTCGACATCGGCCTCGCGCGTGAGGCCACAGATTTTGATGCGGGTGCGTCGCATGGGATGACTGGGGAAGGAGGATCGATGTCGAGGCGCACGATGAGCAACGCCAGCTACAGCGGCAGCCAGTCGAAGGCGGGCGTCCGCTCGGGCAGGCCGAGCGCCTCATCGTAGCGCGGCCCTAAAAAGTACAGGCCGTCGGGCGCGAAGGTGGGTGCAGCGATGTCGCGCCGCCGGGCGTCGCGCACGGCGGCCATCCACTCGGGCGGGCGCAGGCCCTGGCCGATGGCGATCAGGCAGCCCATGATGTTGCGGATCATGTGGTGCAAAAAGGCGTCGGCCTCGAAGTCGAAGCGCCAGTAGGGCCCGCGGCGGCGGATGTCGAGTCGCTGCACATGCTTGATGGGCGAGCGCGCCTGACACTGCGCAGCGCGAAAGGCGCTGAAATCGTGCTGACCGATGAGGTGTTGCGCCGCCGCCTGCATGGGTGCCAGTGCCAGCGGGCGAAAGACCCAACCGACGCGCCCGGCCTCGACGCTGGGCCGCACGGGCGACTCCAGCAGTACGTAGGCGTAGCGGCGCGCGCGGGCGCTGTTGCGGGCGTGAAAGGTCGCGGGCACCGCGCGCGCCCACTGCACCGCGATGTCTGGCGGCAAAAACCGGTTGGTGCCGCGCACCCAGGCTGCCATGGGGCGCTGCACCGGCGCGTCGAAGTGCACCACCTGATTGAGGCCGTGCACACCGGCGTCGGTGCGGCCCGCGCACAGCGTGGTGATCGCGGGCACGTCGGCAAACGCGCACAGGGCGCGCTCGAGCTGGTCTTGCACCGTTTGGCCGCTGGGCTGGCTCTGCCAGCCCTGGTAGGCGGTGCCCAGGTAGCTCACACCCAACGCCACGCGCATCGATGCACCGTTCGCCATCGCAGCCGCTCAGGCTGGGTTTCAGGCCAACTGGGCGAGGAAGGCGCGCGCGCGCTCCTGCAGCTCGCCGGTCGCTTCGGCCACCACCTCCTCGGCCAGCGTGCGCGCGCCGTCGATGTCGCCGATGGCTTCGAACTCTCGCGCCAGCGACAGTTTGGTCTCCAGCGGGTCGGCCTCGGCCAAGCCTTCGGCGACTTCCAGGCTGGACAGGTCGTCGATGGGGACGTCGCCCTCGGCCGTCTCGCCGGCCTCGGCCGGGGCGGGCGCACCCTCGGCAGTGGCCGGGGAACCGTCGCCCGGCAGATCGAGCGACAACTCGGCCAGCTCGGGCGGCAGACTGGGCGCATCGGCCGCCGCCGCAGCGGGGTCGTCCGCGCGTGCGGTGCCATCGGCGGGGGGCAGATCCCAGTCGAAGTCGAGGCCCTCGTCCGCCGGGGTGGGCGCGGCGGCGGGTGCTGGGGCCTGCGCGGCGTCGAGGGCCGTCGTTAGGTCGAGGTCGAAGTCGAGATCGGCCGCTTCGGCCGCGGGGGGGGCAGGCGTGTCTGCCGCCATGGACGGCGCGCTGGCGGCCACGGCGGAGAGGTCGAGCTCGGGCAGATTGCTGGCGCCAGCTACGCTGCCAGCGGCCATGGCCGCAGCGGCTGCGCCCGCCACCCCACCCGCCTGACCCGTCGCTGGGCGGTACAGCGGGTTGTCGGGGTCGAGGGTCTGGCCGAGCTCGCAGGCTCGTGCCCATTCCGGCCCCTGGCCTTGTGTGAGGGCGTGCAGCTCGCGTGCCGCGGCTTCGAAGCGGGCCGCGTCGGGCCGCTGGGCGTAGATTTCCAGCAGCTTGAGCCGCACGGGCAGGCGGTCCGGGTGCAGGCGCAGCGCCTCCAGCAGGATCTCCTCGGCCTGTTGTTCACGACCGTAGGCCAGATAGACGTCGGCCTCGGCCACCGGATCCACGTCGCCACCGGCATCGAGCTGGCTGGGCGAATACATCATCGACGATGCCGGCGCAGGTTCGTCGGTGTCCACGGTCTGGCCAACGGCGTCGATGTCGGGTTCTTGCGCCGCTGCTGGCTCGGCATTGCGCCGGCGTTGCCGCAGACGCCACCACGCGAGCACCGCCAGCAGCACCGCCACTCCACCGGCGGCAGGGATGACGAGCGGATGGCCAAGCAGCGCCGTCAGCGCCGACGGTTCGGGGGCCGGCGCGGGTGCCGGTGGAGGTGCGGGCGGGGCCGCAGGTGCAGCCGGCTCCGGGGCAGGGGCAGGAGCCGCTGCCGGCTCGGCGGGTGCGCTGGGTGCGGCAGCCGCGGGGGGGGTGGCCGCCACCTCCAGGCCAGGCGCAGCCGCCGCAGGCGCCGCGGCAGGCGGGGCCGCGGGTGCCGCTTCGGGCGCTGGTGTCGGTGCGGCGGCCGCTTGCCGCAGTTGCTCTAGTTCCTGCAGGTTGCGGTTGAGTTCGGCGACGCGTTGCTCGCTTTCGTTGCGCTGGCGCTCCTGGGCGATGCGCGCCTCGGCGGGGGCGGTGGCACCGGGCTTGCTCAGCGTGAGGCGATCCTGTGCGCTGGCTTGGGGTTTGTCTTCGGCCACGGCGGCCTGCACGCCGCCGGTGGCGGTGCGGGTGGCCGCGGGCGCCTCCTGTGCAGGTGCGGCCTGGGCCAGTCGGCGCCGGTATTCGTTGAAGTCGCGCGTTTGTGCAGCGACGATGCGGCGAGCCTCCTGCGCATCGACCGGAGCGGCGCTGGCGCCCTCGGGTAGGTCGATGACAGCCCCTGCGCGCAGCAAGTGGACGTTGCCGCGGATGAAGGCGTTGGGGTTGGCGCGCAGCAGCGCGACCAGCATCTGCTCCAACGTGACGTCGGCGGGCTTGTGTGCGGCGGCGATGCGGCCGGCGGTGTCGCCGGGCCGCACGGTGATGCGCTGCGTCCGCTCGCCAAGGGCACCCGCCACGGCCGCGCGGGGGGAGGGGACGGCTGCCGGCACCGGCTGCGCGGGCCGCACGTCGGTCACCAGCGGGTTAGGTGGGGTGGGCGGGCTGGCGGGAATCGCGGGCACTGCTGAGGGGGCGCTGACGGCGGGCGCCACCGGCGCCACAGGGCGCAAGTTCGGCGGGTCGAACAACAGCGTATAGCCGCGCAGCAGCTCACCGCCCGCCCAGCGGGCTTGCACCACCACGTCCAGGAACGGCTCGGCCACCGGGCGGTTGCTGCGCAAGACGATCACGGCGCGCCCGTCGGGGCGGCGCTCCAGCGTCAGCGACACGTCCTGCAGCAGGGGGTTGAAGTCCAGATTGGCCGCGCGAAAACGCTCGGGCGGGGCCAGCCCGATTTGCAGGCTGGCCGCCTCGGCGTCGGTGAGTGCCGGCACGTCGATCTCGGCACGCAGGGGCTCACCCAGCAGCGATTGCACCGACACCCGCCCCAATGCCAGCGCCCAGGCGTTGCCAGCCAAGGCGCAAGACAACGCCGCCGCGATGGCCACGCCACGCCATGGCCGCACTCCCCCGCGGTGGGGGCGGTCGATGGCGCCGTCGGGCGCGGGCGGCAGCGAGCGCAGAGGCGGGCGGAGGTTCGGCACAGAGGTCCTTTTTTCAGGCATCGGGTCGATGACGTCGAAACACCATAGCATCAATGCGTTACCGCGACAAGCTCACGTGTTGCCGAGCACGCCGCCGGATGCCATCTATCGCGTTACGGCCCGCCGCGCGTTGCAGCGGTACAACGCTGCGCGGCCAGCGCCGGCACGTTTGGTGCTTCAGACCCGACTATACCGCCGTCAGACCGCGAATGCGCGCCTCACGCGCGCAGCAGGATGCGCAGCATGCGGCGCAGCGGCTCGGCCGCGCCCCACAGCAGTTGGTCGCCGATCACGAAGGCCGAGACGTACTCGGGGCCCATGTTGAGCTTGCGCACCCGGCCCACGCCCACCTGCAGCGTGCCCGTGATGGACGCGGGGGTGAGCTCGCGCACGGTGATGGCGCGCTCGTTGGGCACCCACTTGACCCACGGGTTACCGCTGCGGATGATGGTCTCGAGTTCATCCAGCGGCACGTCGAGCTTGAGCTTGAGGGTCAGCGCCAGGCTGTGACAGCGCATGGCCCCGATGCGCACGCACAGGCCGTCGACGGGGATCGTCTGCGTGGTGCCCAAGATCTTGTTGACTTCGGCCTGGCCTTTCCATTCTTCCTTCGACTGGCCGTTGGGCAGTTGCACGTCGATCCAGGGAATGAGGCTGCCTGCCAGCGGCGCGCCAAAGTATTCGGTTGGCACGTCCTCGCGGATGGCTTTCGCCACCTTGCGGTCGATGTCCAGAATGGCCGACGCCGGGTTGGCCAGATCGTCGGCCACCGCGGCATGGATGACGCCCATGCCTTGCAGCAGCTCGCGCATGTTGTTGGCGCCGGCGCCGCTGGCGGCCTGATAGGTCATGGAGCTGACCCACTCGACCAGGTCTTCGCGGAACAGGCCGTTGAGGCCCATGAGCAGGATCGAGTTGGTGCAGTTACCGCCGATCCAGTTCTTGCCGCCATTGGCCAGCGCGCGGCGGATCACATGGTCGTTGACCGGGTCGAGCACGATGACGGCGTCGGGCTCCATGCGCAGCGCGCTGGCCGCGTCGATCCAGTGCCCCTGCCAGCCGGCGGCGCGCAGGCGCGGAAAGACGTCCTTGGTGTAGTCGCCGCCCTGGCAGGTGAGGATGATGTCGCAGCGCGACAGCGCCTCGATGTCGTGCGCATCTTGCAGCGTGCGGTGGGCCTTGGCCTGCGCGGGGGCGGCACCGCCCGCGTTGGAAGTGGAGAAGAAAACCGGCTCGATGAGGTCGAAGTCGCCCTCGGCGACCATGCGGTCCATCAAGACCGAGCCGACCATGCCGCGCCAGCCGACGAGGCCGACCCGATTGCCAACAGTGCTCATTGCGTGTGCCTTTTGGGGGATGAAGGAGAAAAACCGGTCTATGTCAGCAGCGCGCGCACCACCGCGTCGCCCATCTCGGCGGTGCCCACGCGTGTGGTGCCGGCGCTGTGGATGTCGGGCGTGCGCAGGCCGTCGGCCAGCACGCGCTGCACCGCAGCCTCGATGCGCGTGGCGGCTTCGGGCTGCCCGAGCGAGTAGCGCAGCATCATCGCTGCCGACAAGATGGTGGCCAGCGGGTTGGCGATGCCTTTGCCCGCGATGTCGGGGGCGCTGCCATGGCTGGGTTCGTACAGACCGCGGCCGTGTTCGTTCAGGCTGGCCGAGGGCAGCATGCCGATCGAGCCGGTCAGCATGGCCGCCTCGTCCGACAGGATGTCGCCGAACATGTTGCCCGTGACGATGACGTCGAACGCCTTGGGCGCCTTGACGAGCTGCATGGCGGCATTGTCCACGTACAGGTGTTCCAGCGTCACGTCGGGGTAGTCGTGGTGCACGTCGGTGACGACTTCCTTCCAGAACTGGAAGGTTTCCAGCACGTTGGCCTTGTCCACGCTGGTCACCTTGCCGCCGCGGCCGCCGTGGCGCCGGCGCGCCGCTTCGAACGCCACGCGCGCGATGCGCTCGATCTCGGGACGGCTGTAGCGCATGGTGTCGAAGGCCTCGTCGGCGCCCGCAAACGGGCCGTCCGGCGCCGTGCGCCGCCCGCGCGGCTGACCGAAGTAAATGTCGCCCGTGAGTTCGCGCACGATCAGGATGTCGAGCCCCGCGACCAGTTCGGGCTTGAGGCTGGAGGCGTGCGTGAGCTCGGGGTAGCAGATGGCCGGCCGCAGGTTGGCAAACAGCCCCAGGTGCTTGCGCAAGCCCAGGATGGCTTGTTCGGGGCGCAACGGCCGCGGCAGATCGTCGTATTTCCAGTCGCCCACGGCGCCAAACAGCACGGCGTCGGCCTGCTGTGCTAGGCGCAGCGTGGCCTCGGGCAGCGGGTGGCCACTCTCGGCATAGGCGGCACCGCCCACGGGGGCGGTTTCCATCTCCAGCGGCAGCGCCAGCGCGCGCAGGACCTTGACCGCTTCGGCGATGATCTCGGGGCCGATGCCGTCACCGGGCAAAATGGCAATCTTCATGGGGCAAACCGATCAACGAAAGGAGTGGGGCCAGGCAGCGGCTCAGCCCGCAAAGGTGCGTGCCAACCAAGGGTAGCGCGCCAGGCGCTCGGCCTCGAAGGCGCGGATCTTGTCCGCGTGGCGCAGCGTCAGGCCGATATCGTCGAGTCCGTTGAGCAGGCAGTACTTGCGAAACGGCTGCACCTCGAACGCGATTTCGCTGCCGTCGGGTTTGACCACCACCTGGCGTTCGAGATCGATCGTGAGCTCATAGCCGGGGAAGGCGTACACCTCATGAAAGAGCGTATCGACCACCGGCTCCGGCAGCACGATCGGCAGCAGCCCGTTTTTGAAGCAGTTGTTGAAAAAGATGTCGGCAAAGCTCGGGGCGATCAGCGCGCGAAACCCGTACTGCTGGATGGCCCACGGCGCGTGCTCGCGGCTGGAGCCGCAGCCGAAGTTCTTGCGCGCCAGCAAAATCGAGGCGCCCTGGTAGCGCGGCTGGTTGAGCACGAAGTCGGGGTTGGGCCGCCGCTGGCTCTCGGGTACGCCGGGCTGTCCGGGCTGGTCCAGGTAACGCCACTCGTCGAACAGGTTGGGGCCAAAGCCGGTGCGTCGGATCGACTTCAGGAATTGTTTGGGGATGATGGCGTCGGTGTCGACGTTTTCGCGGTCGATCGGGGCGACGATCCCCCGGTGCACGGTGAAGCGTTCCATTTATTTCTTGGCCGCGTCCTGCAGGACTTGGCCTCCTTTCTGGATGTCCTTGCCCAAGCCAGCCACGGTGTTGCAGCCCGCCAGCAGCAGGCCGAGTGCAGCGAGGGTGCAGCAAAGAACGCGGTTCATGGCAGTCTCCGTGAACGACGACATGACAACGTCAGGCAAAGGACCGTATATCGACGAAATGGCCGTGGATGGCCGCGGCGGCGGCCATTGCCGGGCTGACCAGATGCGTGCGCCCGCCGGCACCCTGGCGGCCTTCGAAGTTGCGGTTGCTGGTGCTGGCGCAGCGCTCACCGGGTTCGAGCCGGTCGGCGTTCATCGCCAGACACATCGAGCAGCCGGGCTCGCGCCACTCGAAGCCAGCAGCCCGAAAGATTTCGTGCAGCCCTTCGCGCTCGGCTTGCTCTTTGACGAGGCCCGAGCCCGGCACCACCATGGCGAGCTTGACATTGCGCGCCACGCGCTGGCCCAGCTTGCGCACCACGGCGGCGGCTTCGCGGATGTCTTCGATGCGGCTGTTGGTGCACGAGCCGATGAATACTTTGTCGACCGTGATGTCGGTCAGCGGTTTGCCGGGCTGCAGCCCCATGTACTGGAGGGCGCGCTCCATGGCGGCGCGCTTGACCGGGTCTTTTTCTTTGTCAGGGTCGGGCACGCGCTCGGTGACGGGCAGCACCATCTCGGGTGACGTGCCCCAGGTAACCTGCGGCAGGATCTGGCTGGCGTCGAGTTCGACCACCGCGTCCCAGTGCGCATCCGGGTCGGAGTGCAGCGTGCGCCAGTAGGCCACGGCCTGGTCCCACTCCACACCCGTCGGTGCCATGGGCCGGCCGCGCACGTATTCGATGGTCTTGTCGTCCACCGCAACCAGCCCGGCGCGCGCACCGGCCTCGATGGCCATGTTGCACACGGTCATGCGACCTTCCATCGAGAGCGCGCGGATGGCGCTGCCGGCGAACTCGATGGTGTAGCCGGTGCCGCCGGCCGTGCCAATGCGGCCGATGATGGCCAGCACGATGTCCTTGGCGGTGCAGCCGCGCGGCAGCTCGCCCTCCACGCGGATGAGCATGTTTTTGGCCTTCTTGGCCAGCAGCGTCTGTGTGGCCAGTACATGCTCGACTTCGGACGTGCCGATCCCATGCGCCAGCGCCCCGAATGCGCCATGCGTGCTGGTGTGGCTGTCGCCGCAAACCACCGTCATGCCTGGCAACGTGGCGCCGTTTTCCGGGCCGATGACGTGCACGATGCCCTGGCGCTTGCTCAGGAACGGAAAGTACGCCGCCGCGCCGAACTCCCGGATATTGGCGTCGAGCGTGACGATTTGCTCGCGGCTGATCGGGTCCGTGATGCCGTCGTAGCCGCGCTCCCATCCCGTGGTGGGGGTGTTGTGGTCGGCGGTGGCGACGATGGACGACACCCGCCACGGCTTGCGACCCGCCACGCGCAGGCCCTCGAAGGCCTGCGGGCTGGTCACCTCGTGCACCAGGTGGCGGTCGATGTAGAGGATGGCGGTGCCATCCTCCTCGGTGTGGACGACGTGTTCGTCCCAGATCTTATCGTAGAGCGTGCGACCCATATCAGCGTTGGTCGATGGGCTTGACGTCGCGCTTGGGCGAGCCAGTAAAGAGTTGTCGCGGACGTCCGATCTTATACTCCGGATCGGAAATCATCTCGTTGAGCTGGGCGATCCAGCCCACGGTGCGCGCCAGCGCGAAGATACCGGTGAACAGATTGACCGGGATGCCGATGGCGCGCTGCACGATGCCCGAGTAGAAGTCGACGTTGGGGTACAGCTTGCGCTGCACGAAGTAGTCGTCCTCCAGCGCGATTCGCTCCAGCGTCTTGGCCAGTTTGAACAGCGGGTCGTTCTCCAGCCCCAGCTCGCCCAGCACCTCGTTGCAGGTTTCCTGCATCAGCTTGGCGCGCGGGTCGTAGTTCTTGTAGACGCGGTGGCCAAAGCCCATCAGGCGCACGCCCGAGTTCTTGTCCTTGACCTTGGCGATGAATTCGCCGATCTTGTCCACGCCGCCCATGGCCTGGATTTCTTCCAGCATATTCAGGCATGCCTCGTTGGCGCCCCCGTGCGCGGGGCCCCACAGGCAGGCCACGCCGGCGGCGATAGCCGCAAACGGGTTGGTGCCCGAGCTGCCACACAGGCGCACGGTCGAGGTCGAGGCGTTTTGCTCGTGGTCCGCGTGCAGGATGAAGATGCGATCCATCGCGCGCTCGAGCACGGGACTGACGCGGTACTCCTCGCACGGCGTGCCAAACATCATGCGCAGGAAGTTGCCGGCGTAGCTCAGATCGTTGCGCGGGTAGATGAAGGGCTGGCCGATGCCGTATTTGTAGGCCATGGCCACCAGCGTGGGCATCTTGGCGATCAGACGGATGGCCGCGATTTCCCGGTGCTCGGGGTTGTTGATGTCGGTGCTGTCGTGGTAGAAGGCCGACATCGCACCCACCAAGCCGGTGAGCACCGCCATCGGGTGCGCATCGCGCCGGAAGCCGCGCAAGAAGAACTGCATCTGCTCGTGCACCATGGTGTGCAGCGTGACGCGGCGCGTGAAGTCGGCTTTCTGCGCGGCATTGGGCAGCTCGCCGTACAGCAGCAGGTAGCAGGTTTCCATGTAGTCACACTGCGTGGCCAGCTGCTCGATCGGGTAGCCGCGGTAGAGCAGTTCACCCTTGTCGCCGTCGATGTAGGTGATGGCCGACTGGCACGACGCCGTGGACAGGAACCCCGGGTCGTAGGTGAACATCCCCGTCTGGGCGTAAAGCTTGCGAATGTCGATCACATCCGGGCCGATGGTGCCGGAGTAGATCGGCAACTCGACGCTGGGCGCGCCATTGGAGAACGACAGCGTGGCTTTATGGGCTTGGAGTTTCATACGCGGGGGTCCTTGGGGGTCTAGGGGGCGAAAGACGCCGGAGGCGGCGCGTCGGCGCGCGGCGGCGTGCGCAGCAGCGCCAGCACCTCGATGACTTCCGGACAGGCCAGCGCGCCGTCGGGCTCGCGGCGGCGCAGCAGCAGGTCGAGCAGGTCGTTATCACTCAAGTCCATCAACGCTTGCAGCCCGCGCGCCTGGCGTGCCGTGAGCGTGGCACCATGGCGCGCGAAGAAGCGCTCGATGAACAAATCGTTTTCGAGCAGCCCACGGCGGCAGCGCCAGCGCAGCTTGCCGAGCTGGTGTTCGTCGAGCCGGTCGCCGTCGTCCATGGTCACGGTGGGGCAGGACAGGGCAGCGGGCCGTCAGACGGCGCGACGCACCATCAATTCCTTGATCTTGCCGATGGCCTTGGTCGGGTTGAGTCCCTTGGGGCAGACATCGACGCAGTTCATGATGGTGTGGCAGCGGAACAGCCGGTACGGGTCTTCCAGGTTGTCCAGCCGCTCGGCGGTGGCATGGTCGCGGCTGTCCGCGATGAAGCGGTACGCTTGCAGCAAGCCAGCCGGGCCAACAAACTTGTCCGGGTTCCACCAAAAGCTGGGGCACGAGGTGCTGCAGCTCGCGCACAGGATGCACTCGTACAGGCCGTTGAGTTCCTCACGCTCCTCGGGCGACTGCAGGCGCTCCTTTTCGGGCGGTTGCGTCTCGTTGATCAGGTACGGCTTGATCGAGTGGTACTGCTTGAAAAACAGCGTCATGTCCACGATCAGGTCGCGCACCACGGGCAACCCGGGCAGCGGCTTGAGCACGATGGTGTCGGGCAGCGTGCGCAGGTTGGTCAGGCACGCCAGCCCGTTCTTGCCGTTGATGTTCATCGCGTCCGAGCCGCAGACGCCCTCGCGGCACGAGCGGCGAAACGACAGCGTCGGGTCGAGCTCCTTGAGCTTGATCAGCGCGTCGAGCAGCATGCGCTCGGTGGTCAGCTCGACCTCGAGCGTCTGCATGTAGGGCTTGGCGTCTTTGTCCGGGTCGTAGCGGTAGATCTTGAAGGTGCGTTTGGCCATGGTGGGATCCTCCGGGCAAAGCGGCGTCAGAACGTGCGGACCTTGGGCGGGATGGACTCGACCGTCAACGGCTTGAGGTTGACCGGCTTGTAGGTCAGGCTGTTGGTCTCGCTCCACCACAGGGTGTGCTTCATCCACTCTTTGTCATTGCGGCCCAGCGGGCATTCGGGGTCATCGGGGCCGCGCTCGTAGTCCTTGACCGTGTGCGCGCCGCGGCATTCTTTGCGCGCGGCGGCCGAGGTCATGGTGGCTTGCGCGGCCTCGATCAGGTTTTCCACCTCCAGCGCTTCGATGCGCGCGGTGTTGAATACCTTGGACTTGTCCTTGAGCCCGATGGCAGCGACACGTTCGCGCAGCGCGTTGATCTTGCGCACGCCTTCGTCCATGCTGGCTTGGGTACGGAAGACGCCCGCGTGCTGCTGCATGGTCTGGCGGATGTCGTTGGCCACGGACTGTGCGTACTCGCCGTCGGTGCGCGATTCCAGGCGGCTCAGGCGCTCCAGCGTGCGGTCGGCGGCATCCTTGGGCAGCGGCTTGTGCTCGCGCCCACGGTCCAGATGGCTGACGATATGGTTGCCCGCCGCGCGGCCAAAGACCAGCAGGTCCAGCAGCGAGTTGGTGCCCAGACGGTTGGCGCCGTGCACCGACACGCACGAGCACTCACCCACCGCGTACAGACCGTTGACGACCTTTTGGCCGCCCTGGCCGTCCGGCACGACGACCTGGCCGTTGATGTTGGTCGGGATGCCACCCATCTGGTAGTGGATGGTGGGCACGACGGGGATCGGCTCCTTCGTGATGTCGACGTTGGCGAAGTTGATGCCGATTTCGTACACCGACGGCAGGCGCTTGTGGATGGTCTCCGGGCCCAGGTGGTCGAGCTTGAGCAGGATGTAGTCCTTGTTTGGCCCGCAGCCGCGTCCTTCCTTGATCTCTTGGTCCATGCAGCGGCTGACGAAGTCGCGCGGCGCCAGGTCTTTGAGCGTGGGGGCGTAGCGTTCCATGAAGCGCTCGCCGTTGCTGTTGAGCAGGATGGCGCCTTCACCGCGGCAGCCCTCGGTCAGCAGCACACCGGCGCCGGCCACGCCGGTCGGGTGGAACTGCCAGAATTCCATGTCCTGCAACGGGATGCCGGCGCGCGCGGCCATGCCCAGGCCGTCGCCGGTGTTGATGAAGGCGTTGGTGCTGGCCGCATAGATGCGCCCGGCGCCGCCCGTGGCCAGCAGCGTGGCCTTGGCTTCCAGGATGTAGACGTCGCCCGTCTCCATCTCCAGCGCGGTCACGCCGATGACGTCGCCGTCGGCGTCACGGATCAAGTCGAGCGCCATCCATTCGACGAAGAACGTGGTGCGCGCGGCGACGTTTTGCTGGTACAGCGTGTGCAGCATGGCGTGGCCGGTGCGGTCGGCCGCGGCACAGGCGCGCTGCACGGGCTTTTCGCCATAGTTGGCGGTGTGGCCGCCGAACGGGCGCTGGTAGATGGTGCCGTCGGGGTTGCGGTCGAACGGCATGCCCATGTGCTCGAGCTCGTACACCACCTTGGGCGCTTCGCGGCACATGAACTCGATCGCGTCCTGGTCACCGAGCCAGTCCGAGCCCTTGACCGTGTCGTAGAAGTGGTAGTGCCAGTTGTCTTCGGACATGTTGCCCAGCGAGGCACCGATGCCGCCTTGCGCGGCCACGGTGTGCGAGCGGGTCGGGAACACCTTGGACAGCACGGCGACGTTGAGGCCGGCGCGCGCCAGTTGCAGCGAAGCGCGCATGCCGGAGCCACCAGCGCCGACGATGATGACGTCGAAGCGCCGACGGGGAAGGTTTGCGGTCAGGGTCATGGCTTACAGCCTCCAGAGCACTTGAAACGCCCAGCCCGTGCAACCGACCAGCCAGACGAGGGTCAACCCATGCAGGGCCAGACGCAGGCCCACGGGTTTGATGTAGTCCATCCAGATGTCGCGCACGCCAATCCAGGCGTGCCAGGCCAGGGCCACCACCACCGAGAAGGTGAGGAATTTCATCCACGGCGCGGCGAAGATGCCCGCCCATGCCTCGTAACCGATGGGGCCGGGGGTGAAGATGACTTGCGCCAGCAGGATGACCGTAAAGAGCGCCATCAGCACCGCCGTGGCGCGCTGCACGAGCCAATCGCGCAGGCCGTAGTGGGCGCCGGTGACGACGCGCTTGGAGCCGTAGTTGACTGCCATTGTGATTACTCCGTCGAAAACGATCAGTACAGGCCGAACAGCTTGGCGCCGAGGATGGCCGTCAGGCCCAGGCTGAGCACCAGCGTGACGATGGCCGAGGAGCGGCCGTAGGCTTTGTCCACCTTGTGGGTGGCGTCCATGATGAGGTGGCGTACACCGGCGCAGAAGTGGTGCAGGTAGGCCCAGATCAGGGCCAGCGCGACCAGCTTGACGAACCAGCCGGGCACGAAGCCGATCCCCGCCGCGAAGGCGGCCGTGAACGTGCCGTACGACAGCTCGGACGACAGCGAGGTGTCCATCATCCAGACCACGAACGGCAGCAGCAGGAACATCAGCGCGCCGCTGACGCGGTGCAGGATCGACACCCAGCCCGCGGCCGGGAGTCGGTAGGTCGTGAGGTCCTTGAAGGCGTTGATGTTGCGGAACTCGGGCCGTGCAGTGCGCAGGGGCGTCATGGGGGGGTTCTCCTGGGAGTCTTGGGGTTCCACCGTCGCCGCCGTGATGGCCGTGGGCGGGCGGCGAGTGCTCGATGATGGATCCGATCACTGACGAGGAACTGTCACATTCTATTGCAATGCAGCATCGATCAGGGTCTTTGGGGTTGGGGGTTGCTCAGCTGAGCTCGTTGCGGTAGTGGTGTCGGTCGGTTCGGTACAGGCCTCGGCGCAGCTCCATCGGCACGCCGTTGTAGGTGTAGGCCAGCCGCTCCACGCTCAGCAGCGGGGTGCCAGGCGCGACCTGCAAGCGCTCGGCCGCGGTGTCGCTGGCGGCGACGGCTTTGATGCGTTCTTCGGCGCGCACCATGCGCACGCCGAATTGGGTCTCGAACAAGGCGTACATGGGGCCGGCGTGGGCGACCAGGGTCTCCAGGGTCAGGCCACGGAAAGCGGTGCCCGGCAGCCACAGATCCTCGAGGATGGTGGGGGTGCCCTGAAACGACAGCACGCGGCTGACTTGGACGACGGGGTCGCCGCTGCGTAGCTGCAACGCCGCCGCTACCTCGGCGTTGGCGCGCACGCGGCGGCAGCCGAGTATGTCGCGCGTGGCGGGGCCAACGCTCTCGACCGTGCCCTCATCGGGGTGCAAGCGCAAAAAGCGGTACTGGATGTGCTGCTCAGCATGGGTGGCCACGAACGTGCCCTTGCCCTGGCGGCGCAGCAGCAGGTTGTCTGCCGCCAGCTCGTCGATCGCCTTGCGCACCGTGCCTTGGCTGACCTTGAAGCGCGTGGCGAGCTCGACCTCGCTGGGGATGAGGTCACCCGGTTTCCATTCGCCGGCTTGCAGGCTCTGCAGGATCAGCGCCTTGATTTGCTGGTAGAGCGGGCTGAACGCCGGCGTGGGTGATGTGGCCAGTGGTGCAGCAGCGGACGCACCCTCCGCAGGGGCGGGTGGCGCCATGGGCTTGACGGTCTGACCATCGGGTTTCATGGATGCAATCATATCTTATATAAGACATAAGACAAATTGACGCTGCGGGTTTACCAGAGTACACTCGGGCCTATTCCTCGTCACTTCCCCCTATGGAGAACCCCATGAGCAAAAAGCCCGTCCGCGTCGCCGTCACCGGTGCTGCCGGCCAAATCGGTTACGCCCTGCTGTTTCGCATCGCCTCTGGCGAGATGCTTGGCAAGGACCAGCCGGTCATCCTGCAGCTGCTGGAGATCCCGGACGAGAAGGCCCAAAAGGCCCTCAAAGGCGTGATGATGGAGCTGGAGGACTGCGCGTTCCCGCTGCTGGCCGGCATGGAGGCGCACAGCGATGCGCGCACCGCGTTCAAGGACACCGACTACGCGCTGCTGGTGGGCGCGCGTCCGCGCGGCCCCGGCATGGAGCGCAAGGACCTGCTGTCGGCCAACGCGCAAATCTTCACCGCCCAGGGGCGCGCGCTCAACGAGTCGGCCAGCCGCAACGTCAAGGTGCTGGTGGTGGGCAACCCGGCCAACACCAACGCCTACATCGCTATGAAGTCGGCCCCCGATCTGCCGGCCAAGAACTTCACCGCCATGCTGCGCCTGGACCACAACCGGGCGCTGTCGCAGATCGCAGCCAAGACCGGCAAACCGGTCTCCAGCATCGAAAAGCTGTGCGTCTGGGGCAACCACTCGCCCACCATGTACGCTGACTACCGCTTCGCCACCATCGAGGGGCAGTCGGTCAAGGACATGATCAACGATGAGGATTGGAACCGCAACGTGTTCCTGCCCACTGTTGGCAAGCGCGGCGCGGCCATCATCGAGGCGCGCGGCCTGTCGTCGGCCGCGTCGGCGGCCAACGCCGCCATCGACCACATGCGCGACTGGGCGCTGGGCACCAACGGCAAGTGGGTGACCATGGGCATCCCGTCGCAGGGCTGGTATGGCATCCCGAAGGAGGTCATGTTCGGCTTCCCCGTCACCTGCGCCAACGGTGAATACACCGTCGTCGAGGGCCTGCCCATCGACGAGTTCAGCCAGCAGTGCCTGAACAAGACCCTGGCCGAGCTGGAGGAAGAGCGCCAGGGTGTCGCGCACCTGATCTGACCCCTCCACTGCATGCGCAGCCGCCCCATGACCCACGCCCGAGCCACGAAAGCACCGCACCCGCGCGACGTGCTGCTGGGGGCGCAGGCGGGGGCGGTGGCGTTGCCCGTGTGCGATCACTACGCCGGGGTCGAGGCGCGCATGCGCAAGAGCCTGGCGCTGCAGGCGCAGTGGGCTGCCGAGCGCGGCGCGTGCCCGTTCGACGTGACGCTGGATTGCGAGGACGGCGCGCCGGTGGGCGGCGAAGCCGAGCACGCGGCGCTGGTGGTGGCGCTGGTGCAGGGGTTGGACTGGTCGGCCCCGGTGCGGCCGCGCGTCGGCGTGCGGGTGCACCCGGTGGATCATCCGGCCTTCGAGGCAGACGTGGCGACCATCGTCGGTGCCGTGGGGGATCGGCTCACGCACGTGATGTGCCCCAAGGTCGAGTCGGTGGCCGACGTCGAGCGCGCCGCGGCCGCGCTGGACGCTGCGGGCGCGCCCGCGCTGGCGCTGCACGTGCTCATCGAGTCGCCCGCGGCCGTGCATCGGGCGTTCGACATCGCGGCACACCCGCGCGTCGTGTCGCTGAGCTTCGGGTTGATGGACTTCGTCTCGGCGCATGGCGGGGCCATCCCAGCCGAGGCGATGGCGCTGCCCGGGCAGTTCGAGCACCCGCTGGTGCGGCGGGCCAAGCTCGAGATCGCCAGCGCCGCGCATGCGCACGGCAAGGTGCCGTCGCACTGCGTGGTGACCGAGTTTCGCGACCGCGACGCGGTGCGCGAGGCGGCGCGGCGCGCGGCGCGCGAGTTCGGCTACACCCGCATGTGGAGCATCCACCCCGACCAGATCGAGCCCATCGTGCAGGCCTTCCAGCCCAGCGAGCAAGCGGTCGCCACTGCGGCCGAGATCATCGTGCAGGCGGCGGCGGCCGACTGGGCGCCGATATCGCATCAAGGGCATTTGCACGACCGCGCGTCTTTCCGTTACTTTTGGCAGGTGCTCGAGCGCGCCCACGCCACCGGCGTGCCGCTGCCCGAGTCGGTGCGCGGCTACTTTTCTTGACACCTTTTCTTCGGAGCACTCACCATGTTGCAAGCCTACCGTGACCATGTGGCCGAGCGCGCGGCGCTGGGCATCCCGCCGCTGCCGCTCAACGCGCAGCAGACCGCCGACCTGATCGAGCTCATCAAAAACCCGCCCGCCGGGGAAGACCCGCAGTTCCTGGTCGACCTGCTGACGCACCGCGTGCCGCCCGGGGTGGACGACGCGGCCAAGGTCAAGGCCAGTTTCCTCGCTGCCGTCGCCCACGGCGACATTTCGGTGGACCTGATCAGCAAGGCCAAGGCCACCGAGCTGCTGGGCACGATGGTGGGGGGCTACAACGTCAAGCCGCTCATCGACCTGCTCGACGATGCCGAGGTGGCGCCCATCGCCGCCGAGGGCCTGAAGAAAACCCTGCTCATGTTCGACGCCTTCCACGACGTGGTGGAGAAGGTGCAGGCGGGCAACCCCCATGCCAAAGCCGTGATGCAGAGCTGGGCCGATGCCGAGTGGTTCTTGTCGCGCCCCGAAGTGCCGCACAAGATCACGGTGACCGCGTTCAAGGTGCCGGGTGAGACCAATACCGACGACCTGTCGCCCGCGCCCGACGCCTGGAGCCGCCCGGACATTCCGCTGCACGCGTTGGCCATGCTCAAGAACAAGCGTCCCGACGCCCCGTTCGAGCCCGACGAGGACGGCAAGCGTGGGCCCATCAGCGTCATCGAGCGCCTCAAGCAAAAAGGCCATCTGGTGGCCTACGTGGGGGACGTGGTCGGCACCGGCTCCAGCCGCAAGTCGGCCACCAACAGCGTCATCTGGCACACGGGCTTCGACATCCCGTTCGTGCCCAACAAGCGCTATGGCGGCATCACCCTGGGCGGCAAGATCGCGCCGATCTTCTTCAACACGCAAGAAGACTCCGGCTCGCTGCCGATCGAGGTCGACGTCAGCGGCATCGACTTCGGTGACGTCATCGACATCTACCCCTACGAGGGCAAGATCGAGAAAAACGGCACCGTCATCGCCACCTTCCAGCTCAAGAGCGAGGTGCTGCTCGATGAGGTGCGCGCCGGCGGGCGCATCAACCTCATCATCGGCCGCGGGCTGACGGCCAAGGCGCGGGAGTTCTTGGGCCTGCCCGCCTCGACCGTGTTTCGCCTGCCCAAGGCGCCGCAAGACAGCGGCAAGGGCTATACGCTCGCGCAAAAGATGGTCGGCCGTGCCTGCGGGCTGCCCGAGGGCAAGGGCATCCGCCCGGGTACCTACTGCGAGCCGCGCATGACCACCGTCGGAAGCCAAGATACCACTGGCCCGATGACGCGCGACGAGCTCAAGGACCTGGCGTGCCTGGGTTTCTCGGCCGATCTGGTGATGCAGTCGTTCTGCCACACCGCGGCTTACCCGAAGCCGGTGGACGTCAAGATGCACCGCGAGCTGCCCGCCTTCATCAGCAGCCGCGGCGGCGTCAGCCTGCGCCCGGGTGACGGCGTCATCCACTCGTGGCTCAACCGCATGCTGCTGCCCGATACCGTGGGCACGGGCGGCGACTCGCACACGCGCTTCCCCATCGGCATCAGCTTCCCCGCCGGCTCGGGCCTGGTGGCGTTTGCCGCGGCCACCGGCGTCATGCCGCTGGACATGCCCGAGTCGGTGCTGGTGCGCTTCAAGGGCCAGATGCAGCCGGGCATCACGCTGCGTGATTTGGTGCACGCCATTCCCTATTACGCCATCAAGCAAGGGCTGCTGACGGTCGAGAAGAAGGGCAAGAAAAATATCTTCTCCGGCCGCATCCTCGAGATCGAAGGCCTGCCGCATCTGAAAGTGGAGCAGGCGTTCGAGCTGTCGGACGCGTCGGCCGAGCGTTCGGCGGCGGGCTGCACGATCAAGCTCGACAAGGAACCCATCATCGAGTACCTGAAGTCGAACATCGTGTTGCTCAAGAACATGATCGCCGACGGCTACCAGGACGCGCGCACGCTGGCACGCCGCATCAAGGCCATGGAGGCGTGGCTGGCCAACCCGCAGCTGCTCGAAGCCGACCCCGACGCCGAGTACGCCGCGGTCATCGAGATCGACCTCAACGAGATCAAGGAGCCCATCCTGTGCTGCCCGAACGACCCGGACGACGCGCGGCCGCTGTCCGAAGTGGCGGGCACTAAGATCGACGAGGCGTTCATCGGCTCGTGCATGACCAACATCGGGCACTTCCGCGCCGCAGCCCAGCTGCTGCACGGTCAGCGCGACATCCCCGTGCGGCTGTGGGTGGCACCGCCGACCAAGATGGACCAAAACGAGCTCATCAAGGAAGGCTACTACGCCACGTTCGGCACCGCGGGCGCGCGCACCGAAATACCGGGCTGCAGCCTGTGTATGGGCAACCAGGCGCAGGTGCGCGAGGGCGCGACCGTCGTGTCGACCAGCACGCGCAACTTCCCCAACCGGCTGGGGCGCAACACCAACGTCTTCCTGGCCTCGGCCGAGCTGGCGGCGATCGCCTCGCGTCTGGGGCGCCTGCCCACGGTCGAGGAGTACCATGCCGAGATGGGCATCATCAACCAGAAGGCGAGCGAGGTCTACCGCTACATGAACTTCGACCAGATCGAAGAGTACGCCGAGACGGCCAAGACGGTCGAGGTGTGACCGGCGCGGAGCCGATCGCGCGGGCGGCCCCGGATGGGGCCGTTTTTGCTTGCTTTTCATCGTGTCGACCCCCAACCCTATTGCACTGATCGATTTCACGGCACCGACCGAGGGTGCTTTCCGTGAGCGCCTGGCTTTCGTCGAACCGATCGAGGTGCTGCGTGCCGATACGCTGGATGCGGTGTTGTCGGTGCTGCAGCAGGTGGAGGTCGAAGCCAAGCGCGGACGCTGGTCTGTGGGTTTCGTCGCTTATGAGGCAGCAACCGCATTCGATCCCGCCTTGCTGACGTACCCGCCCGACGGTGAGCTGGCCTGGTTCGCCGTCTTCGATCAAGCGCGGCCATGGCCAAGGCTGCCAACTGGCACCTACGCGCCTTTGTCTTGGAGAGCCGGTCTCGACCGACGCGACTTCGAGCGGGCGATCGACCAGATTCACCGAGCCGTCGCCGATGGTGAGGTCTATCAGATCAACTTCACGGCACCATTGTCAAGCCCCTTTTCGGGCGACCCCCTGGCGCTGTTTGAGGCGTTGCTGCGTGCACAGCCTGGTGGGTACGCGGCCTATATCGACACAGGATCGCAGCAAGTGCTTTCGGTCTCTCCGGAGCTGTTTTTCGATTGGCGCGATGGGTTGTTGTTGTCGCGACCGATGAAAGGGACTGCAGCGCGCTCACCGGACCCGGCCGATGATGCGAGCCGCGCCAACCACTTACGCACGAGCGATAAAGAGCGCGCTGAAAATGTCATGATCGTGGATCTGGTCCGCAACGATCTGTCACGCGTGGCCGAGCCACACAGCGTGCAGGTGCCCCGATTGTTTCATGTCGAGGCCCTGCCGACGGTATGGCAGATGACGTCGGATGTGGTTGCCCTTACTCGCCCGCACGTCGGACTGCCCGATATTTTTCGAGCGCTCTTTCCATGCGGATCGGTCACAGGCGCGCCCAAACGGCGCGCGATGCATTGGATCGCTCAGCTCGAGACAGGTCCACGCGGCGTGTATTGCGGTGCGGTAGGGGTGGTGCGGCCTGGCGGCTCGGCCACGTTCAATGTGCCTATTCGCACGGTGCGTGTACGCTCGGGCGCGGCCCGCTGCGGTATTGGCAGCGGTATCACGGCTGATGCAACTGCCGCTGGCGAATGGGCGGAATGGCGCAGCAAACAAGCTTTCCTGCTGCGGGCCGAATCACCGTTCGAACTGTTAGAGACGATGCGGCTGGAGAACGGCTACCTATGGCACGTCAGCGAGCACTTGGCGCGCATGGCCAACGCTGCCCAGCGTTTTGGATTTGCTTGGCAGCCGCAGATGGCTCAGCAGGTGTTGCGTCATTTGATTGACGAACATCCCACCGGCCGGTGGCGGGTGAGGTTGCTGGCTGGCGCGGATGGCGCTTGCCGGGCCGAGGCTTTCGAGCTTGCCGAAATGTCACTACCCGCCCGGGTACGGCTCGCTGAGCAACCTTTCGAGGCGGCCGGAAGCGAATTCGTACGCTTCAAGACCACTCGGCGAGGCCACTACGACGCGTTTGCGCCGGACGACCCCGATGTTTTCGACACCTTACTGTGGAACGAGGCGGGCGAGTTGACCGAGTTTACCCGCGGTAACGTGGCCGTAAGAATAAACGGTCAGTGGGTGACCCCACCGACCTCCTGCGGCCTGCTCAGCGGTGTTGGGCGTGCGGTGGCGTTGCGTGAGGGGAAGGTCGTCGAACGCGTGGTCCAACGCAGCGAGCTGGCGCATGCCCAAGGGCTGGCTTTCATCAACGACCTGCGGGGCTGGCTGCCG
>DYIC01000020.1:24359-33551 GCA_020723845.1 Hydrogenophaga sp. | reverse complement strand
ATGATGGCCTCCAAGAAAACGCGGAGGCACCACGGCCCCTTGCGGGAGCGTGACGGCCCCCGCAGGGTTGAGAAATCTTCCTGGACAAACGAACGCCCCGACATGCGGGGCGTCGCTCCCAGTCTATTCGGCAAACCCCTTCTGGGGAAGGGGCTGTCACCCCATCCGCTGACAGCGGATGTGTCTGCCTTATTGCCGGTGCCAATATTACAGCACCCGTGGTGTCTGGGGAATGGAGCGGACGGGATTCGAACCCGCACCAGCCAGGGTGACAACCTGCTGCTCTGCCAATTGAGCTACCGCCCCAACGGGACGAACTGGTATCCGCCATGCGCGTTTGTCAGACGCACGGATACCGTCCGCTGGCGGCCTTCCAAGCCGCCCGCCGTTCTTTGGAGAACCCCTTCACGCAGGCTCACGGGGCGCGCTGCCTCAAGCCTCGTCCGCTCATAACGGACAAGGCGAGGTCTTACGGTCTCGCGCCCAAGCCATCACCACAATGTCCCGTGGATCAGGGTCGGGCGAGATGCGCCCCTCTCTTTTCTCTACTCGCCGCCACGCATGGCGCGGTCGGCGTGTCTTTGATGCTGCTTCTTTCAAGTCCCCAGCTAGGACACGCTCGCGGCACTAGGCACAACGAAACGATGTGATCATGCTACACCGGCGCTCAGCGGTGTCAAGTCTCTAATCGTGACATTTTTGGTCGCGTTTCGGAACTAGCCACAAGGCCCTGCTCTGGGTACGATATTGTCGCCAAGATCAGCGAAGGAGCACGGCATGGCAGCCCAGGAACCACCTCGAAACACCCCCGACAACCGCAAAAGTCTCCCGTATTTCATCCAGAAAGTTCGTCTTCAGTCCTTCCACGCACAGCAAGTGTTCGAGCGTGGATTCGAGACATGCGCGAATGCAATCTTTTCTCTGTCGGTCGTGCTGCGCATCGTCGGCACCGAAGAGCAAGCGCGCGAAGTCGAGGGCATCATCGACGAGCGGATGAATAAGGCGTTCGAGGATATTCGCGCAGAGATCGCCCGCCTGGAAAAAGTCGCCGAGAATAACGGTATCGAGTTCGCTGGTATCGAATACTCGAATCCAAAGGACATTGAGGCCAAGATCACTTCCCCTCGCGCCGTGCGCTATGTCGGCATCGTGCGCGAGTTCGATGCACTGGTCTCCAAGCTCGATGCGCTGTGGCTGTCGGGCGTGATCCCAGACAGCACCTATTCGGCCAGCATTTACGAGTGGAAGCGCCGCCTGCTCCGTCTGGCTGGCTCGGTGCGCAGCATCGCCAACCGAGCCATGATCGCCGCGCGCAAGAAGGATGCAGCGGGCGATGTTCAGGTTGCAGAAGGGGCGGCCAGCGAGATCAAGGCCGTCGATCCCGAACAAGCTGCCGCGTAGTGTCAGTGCTCAACCCGTATCAAGCACGAGCCGTCGAGGCAAGCGGTCATTGCACCGTGCTCGCCTGCCCCGGATCGGGCAAGACGAGGGTGCTGTCCGAGCGGGCGTCACGGTTGCTTGCCAGCCATGACATGGGCCGTCTTTGTGCCGTGACGTTCACGCGAGACGCCGCCCAGGAACTGCGCTCGCGTATCCTCGCCTCGTGCGGAGAAGCCCACGCCAAGCGGTTGGCCGTGGGCACCTTTCACTCTTTGGCCTTGGCGCACCTGAGACGCGCTTCAGGGGGCCAGCCCCCGCGCTTGCTCGCTGAAGGGGAGCGCGTGAGCCTGCTGCGTCGCTGCTGGCAACAGCACGGCAGCGAAGAGCCGTTCGATGACCTGGTGCGCGCCATCGACGCCGCGAAGGCCCGCCTGTACCCAGCACCGTTTGCCAACGCCACCCAGGAGGCGGTGTTTCGTGCCTACCAAGACCTGCTGGCGTCCGAAGGCGCCATGGATTTTGCCGACCTGCTGCTGGCGTGCGTGCAGCGCATCGCCAGCGGGCAACTGCCTCCGCTGCCTGTGCGCTGGATGCTGGTCGATGAAGCCCAGGATATGGATGAGGTGCAGATGGAGTGGGTGTTGCTTCATGGCCGCGCTGGCACCGAAGTCACTCTCGTGGGCGACGATGACCAAAGCCTGTATGCCTTTCGCCAAGCCTTGGGCTACTCGGGCTTGCAAAGGGTCACGACGGCGCTGTCGGCAACCGAAACCACGCTTCCGATCAACTACCGCTGCGCAGCCAACATCCTGGACCATGCGGCGCGGCTGATTGCCCACAACCAACATCGGGCAGCCAAGAAAATCATCGCGCACCGGCAAGACAACGGCGAGATTCGGGTGATTCGTTGCCCCGACCGCTGGAGCGAGGTCGATATGGTGGTGGACGCCATCCGCCAGAGTCCGCGAGGCACCCAGTGGGCGGTTCTCGCCAGAACGAACAATATTCTCGATGCGGTCGAGGTCGGCCTGTCGGGCGCTCGCGTCGAGTTCGCCCGCTCCGGGGGTAAGAGCGTGTGGGAGCACTCCATCGGCAGCGTGTTGTGTGGATTGCTGCGATCCGTGGTGGACGATTCCTGGACGGGGCTTGCCAACGCGCTGTCGTTTTGCGGTGTGCAGGCCGGTTGGGTCAATGACCACTCCCGACGATCCCATGGTGGCTGTCTGCCACGCCTGCATGCCGCCGTGGAACACGCCAGCGATGATGCGACCCGCAAACTGCTGATCGGGTTGCGCCTGGGTTTGGGGGCTTGGCGTGAGCAGGCCAACAAAGATCGCGCATCGCTGGTGGTGCATGGCGTCGCGGCATTTATGGCCGAGCACTGCACACCGCCGCAAGCGTCCCTGCTTCGCAAACTCGAAGGGGTGCTCGCCAAGCTCAACGGTTCGCTGGCACAGCGATTGGCCTACGTGACGCGATCCACCACCTCTGGCAGACCGGCACCGCATGTACACGTCATGACGCTGCACGCCTCCAAGGGTCTGGAGTTCGACAGCGTGTGGATCATGGGATGCGAAGACGGCAATCTACCGCATGCCGACTCCGGCGAGGAAGACGAGCGCCGCTTGATGTATGTTGGCATGACTCGGGCGAAGAACCGGTTGGTGATCAGCAGCGCGGCTGAGGAAGGCCCACCTTCTCGCTTTCTGGATGAATCGGGTTTGTGCTGAAACAGTGCAGGAATGTACTCATTTTGCGCAACAAATACTTGAACTTTTGCGCTATTCTCTTGTGGTTGAAGAAGCAAGGTATCGGAGGTCTGGACTTGAAAACCTTGATGCTACTCATGGCGCAGTATGACGCACAAGCCGTCATACCCGTAGAGGTCGTCTGTCGAGATTACTTCCAGCACCTGACGCCAGAAAAGTTCATCCGCAAATGTGCCTCTGGCGAAATACGACTCCCGTTGGTTCGCATGGAAGGGAGCCAAAAGTCCGCCAAAGGAATACATCTGCAAGACTTGGCGGATTATCTGGACGCCCGCCGTGAAGCAGCCAAAAAGGAGTTGCAGCAATTAACGTTCTAGGCAAGCCATGGATTATGATCGCAATCCATGAACATGCCCGATATCCAAACCATCAACGAGCAGCAGCTACACCTGCACTCGCCGGTGTGCTTCGATTGGTTCCACCCCTACACCTGCCCGTACCGCAGCGAGTCGCCGCACGGGGGTGAGGGGCGCGACAAAGGCGTGCTGATTGCCACCGAGCGCGGACTGGAGTGCATCGACTGCGGCTATTTGCAGCCGCTGCCGCGTCCGCGTGAGTTTTCGTTGGAGTCGTCGCTTGCCCTGGCATCAAGCCTTGGGCTTGATGTGCGAAAAATGCTCCAAGAGCAGCGGATTAGCGTTCAGCAACTCATCGACGCTTACCGCGAGGCACTCTCCACCAAAGGCGCTATCGTCGAGGGCATGACGCCCGAACAAGCCGAGCAAGCCGACAAGGCTTGGCGGTGCATCGATACGATGCTGCTGTGCCTGCATCGAGTCCAGTTGGCCCTTGATGGCGTAGAGACCCGTCCAGGACGGGAGTTTTCGCTATCGCCCGACTGGATCACGGACGAGCAGCACCCGAGTCCTGGCCAATGGATCGAGGTCGTGGGGCGCCGCACCGAGCACGACGGATCCCACAGCTACCGAATCCACACCCTTCCCTTTCAGGACTGGAAATTTTTGCCCGTTAGCATCGGGGCGAAAGTGCTAGGGTGGCGCCCGGCGCGGATGTAGTTGCCGTTCTTGCCGATGCGCACCATGTGCGTCAGCTCGTCGGTGGCGAAGGGCACATCCAGCACCACCTCCGGCGTGGTCGTGAGGGTCTTGACTGTCTGGCGGCTCCACATGCCCGTCTCGAAGCGGCCGCCATCGGCCAAATAGCGCCGCTGGTAGGGGTAGAGCAGCGTGGCGTTGTGTGGCATATGGTGTATCTCGGTGCTACACTGTGACCATGACCGCGCTGACCTTCGACACGCTCAAGTTCGCCCGCCGCCTCAAAGAGGCGGGGATGGACCCGCGCTTGGCCGAAGAGCAGGCCGAAGCATTGGCCGAGGCGCTGGAGGCGAATCTGGAAAACCTCGCCACCAAGGCCGACATCGCCGACCTACGCAAAGACATGCAGCTCATGGAGCAGCGCCTCATCATCAAACTCGGCAGCATGATGGTGGTGGCCGTGGGCGTGGTGGCGGCGCTTGCCAAGCTGCTGTGAGTCACGGCGGCGGATAGCAACGACGTCAAAATCCTCTCCACAGGCGTCGCCAACCTTGGCGAAGCCAAGCCCATCCAAAGGTGGGAGCCGCACGTGCGCGTGCCCAAAGTGGGGGCGCGATGACCCGGGCGGGCCACGTCACCATTGACCTGACGCTGCCCTCCCCGGCAGTCTCCCCAGTGCTACAAAAGTGCTACGCGATACCGCCGGACCTCGGGCTTCTCATAGGCGCGCTCGTTTTTTGTTTGTCCCATGCATCATCGGCGCCACCGACAGGCGCCAGGGGGAGCGCGGATGGGTCGGCAAGAAGTCGCTCATGGGGCGCGGATTATCTCCGATCGCCCCGCCGCTACCCCACGAGCGCGTCAACCCATGTGCAGGCCGCCGTTGATCGAGAAGTCGGCCCCGGTCGCAAAGCCGGCGTCGTCGCTGGCCAACCACGCGACGATGGAGGCGATCTCGCGCGGCTCACCCAAGCGCTTGACCGGGATCTGCGCGACGATTTTCTCCAGCACGTCGGGGCGAATCGCCTTGACCATGTCGGTGGCGATGTAGCCGGGGCTGACGGTGTTGACCGTCACGCCCTTGGAGGCCAGTTCCTGCGCCAGCGCCATCGTGAAGCCGTGCATCCCCGCCTTGGCCGCCGAGTAGTTGGTCTGGCCCGCCTGGCCTTTTTCGCCGTTGACGGAGGAGATCTGGATGATGCGGCCCCACCCCCGCTCGATCATGTCGGGCACCACCTGTTTGGTGACGTTGAACATCGACGTCAGGTTGGTGTTGATGACCGCGTCCCAGTCTTCCTTGGTCATCTTGAGGAACAGCCGGTCACGGGTGATGCCGGCATTGTTGACCAGCACGTCGATGGGCCCGTGCTCCGCCTTGGCTTTGGTGAACGCCTGCACCGTCGAGTCCCAATCGGCGACGTTGCCGACGCTGGCATAGAAGGTGTAGCCCAACGCCTTTTGTTCGTCCAGCCATTTTTGATAGTCGCGCGTGGGGCCGC
Source organism: Hydrogenophaga sp. (assembly GCA_020723845.1). GTDB lineage: Bacteria > Pseudomonadota > Gammaproteobacteria > Burkholderiales > Burkholderiaceae_C > Tepidimonas. Next base: position 27,908 of record DYIC01000020.1, on the reverse strand, counting down.
AGCCGGCGATGACCTTGAAGCCGGCCTTGTACAGGGCCTGGCAGATGGCGGTGCCGATACCGCCCATGCCACCGGTGACGTAAGCGACGCGTGGTTGGCTCATGGTGTGCTCCTCTGAGTGATGGGTGTGTGATGAAAAAACGGGGCGACGGATACGCCTCAGCGCTCGACACAGAGGGAGACCCCCATGCCGCCGCCGATGCACAAGGCGGCTAGCCCCTTGCGGGCGTTGCGGCGCTGCATCTCATGCAACAGCGTGACCAGGATGCGGCAACCCGATGCGCCGATGGGGTGCCCCAAGGCGATCGCGCCGCCGTTGACGTTCACCTTGGCCGGATCGACACCCAGCCCCAGGTTGACCGCGCAGGCCTGGGCGGCGAATGCCTCGTTGAGCTCGAACAGATCGACGTCGGCTACCGACCAACCGGCGCGCGCCAGCGCCTTTTGCGACGCCGGCACCGGCCCCATACCCATGGTGGCGGGATCGAGCCCGCTGGTGCCGAAGCTGGCGATGCGCGCCAGCGGTGGCAGGCCAAGCTCGGCCGCCTTGCGCGCGCTCATGACCATGACGGCCGCGGCCCCGTCGTTGATGCCACTGGCGTTGCCGGCCGTCACGCTACCCGTTTTGTCGAAGGCGGGCTTGAGGCTGGCCAGCGCCTCGGCACTGGTCTTGCGGTTGATGTATTCGTCGGTGTCGAACAGCACCGGATCACCCTTGCGCTGCGGGATGCTGACCGGGACGATCTCGTCCTTGAACTTGCCCGCATCCTGCGCCGCAGCGGCTTTTTGCTGGCTGGCCAGCGCGAGCGCGTCCTGCATCTCGCGCGTGATGCCGTGCGCGCGGGCGACGTTTTCGGCGGTGATGCCCATGTGGTACTGGTTGTAGACGTCCCACAAGCCATCGACGATCATGGAGTCGATCATCTTCCAGTCGCCCATGCGTTGGCCCTCGCGGCTGCCCATCAGCACGTGCGGTGCAAGCGACATGTTCTCCTGCCCCCCCGCGATGACGATGTCGCTATCGCCCCAGGCCACCGCCTGCGCAGCCAGCATGACCGCTTTCAGCCCCGAGCCGCAGACGGCGTTGATGGTCAGCGCCGGTGTTTCCTTTGGCACGCCGGCCTTCATGGCAGCCTGGCGGGCCGGGTTCTGCCCGCAACCCGCCGCCAGCACCTGGCCCATGATGACCTCACCGACTTGGGCCGCGGGCACCCCGGTGCGCTCCAGCAGGGCACGGATGACGACCGCCCCCAGATCGGTGGCGGGCGTCTTGGCCAGGGTGCCCCCAAATTTGCCGATGGCGGTGCGCACGGCACCCACGATGACGATGTCTTGCATGACGGATTCCTTCTCTGACCTGTTGAAAACCCAATCGGCGCGGGCAGCCGCCGCGCGCCGCCTCAAACGGTGGAGCCTCCGGTGGCCAACGTGGCCAGCGCATCCTCGGCGCGCACCTTGACATAGCGCCCGGGCGCGGGCTCGATGGGCCGGTAGCGTCGGTTGCCATAGGTGCGGGGAGCCGCGACCTGCCGACCAGCCTGCGCCGCCAGCCAGGGCGCCCAATCGGTCCACCAGCTGCCCTTGTGCTCGGTGGCGGCGGCCATCCAGTCGTCCACCGCGGGCGGGAAGTGCCCCTCGGGCCCCGTCCAGAAACTGCGCTTGCCTTTGGACGCGGGATTGATCACCCCCGCGATGTGCCCCGACGCCCCCATGACGAAACGCACCGGGCCACCCAGGTGCTGCGTGCTCGCGTAGGCCCCACCGATGGGCACGATGTGGTCCTCGCGCGAGCCGTACACGTACGCTGGCACGTCGATCGCCCCCAGGTCGAGCCGCTGGCCGCAGGTGGTCAGCTTGCCGGGCTGGCAGAGTTCGTTTTGCAGATACAGGTGACGCAGATACCAGGCGTACCATTTGCCCGGCAGGTTGGTGCTGTCGCTATTCCAGTACAACAGGTCGAACGGCGGCGGCGTCTCGCCCTTGAGGTAGTTGCCCACGACGTAGTTCCAGACCAAGTCGTTGGGCCGCAGAAAGCTGAACGTGGTCGCCAGTTCCCGCCCGGGCAGCAGCCCGCCGTTGGCGAATTGCAGCTCGCGGTAGCGCACGAACGCCTCGTCGATGAAAACGTCGAGCACGCCCGTGTCGGTAAAGTCAAGCAGGGTCGTCAGGAACGTGGCGCTTTGCACCTTGCGCTCGCCGCGTGCGGCCAGCACCGCCAGCGCGGTGCCCAGCATCGTGCCGCCAACGCAAAAGCCCAGCGCGTTGATGGTCTCGGCCTTGCCGATCTCGCGCACGATGTCGATGGCGCGAATCACCGCGTCTTCGATGTAGTCGTCCCACGTGGCCTGCGCCAGCGTGGCGTCCGGGTTGCGCCAACTGATGACGAAGGTGCGATGCCCCTGCTCCACCGCGTAGCGCAGAAACGAATTGTCCGGCTGCAGGTCGAGGATGTAGTACTTGTTGATGCACGGCGGCACCACCAGGAACGGCCGCTCGTACACCTTGGTCGTGAGGGGCTTGTACTCGATGAGCTGAAACAGCGCGTTTTCGAACACCACCTGCCCTTCGGTGGTAGCGACGTTGCGTCCGACCTCGAACGCGCTGTGGTCGGTCATCGAGACGTAACCCTGCTGCAGGTCGTGCAACAGGTTCTGCACGCCGCGGGCGATGCTCTCGCCGCGCGTCTCGATGGCCTTTTGCTGCGCCTCGGCATTGAAGGCCCAGAAGTTGCTCGGCGCGCTCGCGTCGATCCACTGCTGGACGGCGAAGCGGATGCGGGCGCGCGTCTTGGCATCGGCCTGCACCGCGTCGGCCATGCGCATCAGGGTGCGGGCATGGAGCAGATACAGCGCCGCCGCGTGGGCCGCGACCGGGTTACGCGCCCAGGCGTCGCTGGCAAAGCGCCGGTCGTCGCGCGGTGGCTGCACCTGCAGGCCCTGGCGCCAGAGTTCGCCCAACTCGCGCAGGTAGTCCTGCTGGATCGCCGTCCACTGCTGGGGGTCGAGCGCCACCGGCTGGCCCGACAGACCCTGCAAGAGAGCGGACAAGCCGCCGATCTCTGCTCCGGCCCCGGGCGCGCCACCCGAAGCCAACCCGGCAGCCCCCCCTGGCATGGCCGACTGCATCGCCTGGATCCATGGCTGCCAGGCCTGCGCCGACCATGGCCCCCACGTCAATGGGTCACGGCCCGTCGTTGTCATCGCACGGTCTCCTTGTCGGTTATGGGCCACATGGTAACGCGCTGGACGGGCATTTCCGTGACAATCGCGCTCGGTGGCGTTCGGATTTTCCCGGGGGTCACGTTTCCATCGACCCTCGGCCGATGTCGAGTGTCGCTACCCAGACTTCCACGACGCTGACGGGCAGGCACCGATGTATCTCGTGATTCTGGCTTGGGGCTACGTGGTCTTGATGATGGTGCTGGCCGAGGCCCTCAGCCCCAATGGCACCCTGCTGGGGGCCTTTTTCACGCTGTTGCTCTACGGCGTGGGCCCGATGGCATTGGTCATTTATCTGATGGGCACACCGCTGCGCCGACGGCATCGGCGC
>DYIC01000020.1:0-24259 GCA_020723845.1 Hydrogenophaga sp. | reverse complement strand
CAACCAGATGGCGGCAGCCTGCCGGCCACTGCCGCCCAGGACGGCGGCGTCGCGCCGGTGCGAGAAAAACCGTGACGCATTGCTGGCGGTGCACCAGGCGCGCGAGCCGTCATGACCACTGACCCGACCGAACCCCAAGCGCTGCAAGCGCCGCCGCGCCAGCAGCGGCAGGTTGGCCAGCCAGCGGTTGCCGCGATTCGGTGACGGCGTGAAGGCGTCGGCGTCGGACGGGCAGACGGACACGAACGCCCGCACCACCTCGGGCCCGACCTCGAACGCCTGCTGCCCGATGGCCGCACCGATCCAGGCGCAGATGGTCTGGCGTCGCGCCACGTCACGGGCGGCCGGCCAGTGCTCGCACAGCGCCTCCAGCACCCCCCACCCCCCCTGCCCTGCCAGACCCCGCCAGCCGGCGTGTACCGCGGCCACCGACTGTCCATCGTCTGGCGCCAACAGAATGGGCAAACAGTCGGCCACCATCACGGTGCACGCCACCCCTGGGTGATCGGTCCAGCACGCATCAGCCTCGACGCCGTCGGGTGTATCCAGCGTCACGTGCACCACGCCGCTGCCATGGACCTGGCGCAAAAAGACGGGCCGCACCCCGAGCGCGGCGGCAAACCGACAGCGATTGACGGCCACAGCGGCTTGCGCGTCGCCGACGTGGTCGCCCAGGTTCAGCGACGCCCACGGCCCCACGGAGACGCCGCCCGCGCGGGTGCTCATCCAGCCCTGCGCCGCCGCACCCAGGTCGGCCTGCAGGCCCGGTAGCCCGGCGCGCACCTGGAGGACCGGCGCACGGATCGCGGCGTTACTCGGCATCGGGGCAGCGGCTGGGGTGCGCACGCTGAAATGCCTCGAGCTGCATGCAGCGCTCATAAACGGCCAAGGTCCGCGGGATGCCCTCGTAGACCAAGCCGAAGCGCTGCCCGTTGACGATCTGCGGCACCAGGCAGCAGTCGGCCAACGTCGGTGTGTCGCCATACGAGTACACCGAAGGCGGCAGCCCACGCTGTGCGCGCTCGCGCTCGATCTCGGCCAAGCGCCGCTCGTAGCTGCGCAGGCCCTCCATCACCCAATGGTTGTACCACGCGGCACGCTGCGCCTCGTCTAGCCCCAGCGACCCCGCCAGGTACTTGAGCACGCGCAGGTTGTTGATCGGGTGGATTTCACAGGCCACCGTCTGCGCCAGTGCCCGCACCCGTGCGCGGCCGAGGGGGTCGCGTGGCAACAGGGGCGGCTCGGGGTGGGTTTCGTCGAGGTACTCGATGATCGCCATCGACTGGCTCAGCAGCGCATGATCGGGCTGCCCCTCCACGTCGAGCACGGGCACGAGCGAGTCCGGGCTGAGGGCGCGGTATGCCTCGCCGTGTTGCTCACCGCGCGCGAGATGGACCGGGATGTAGTCATACGGCAACCCCTTGAGGTGGAGCGCGATGCGCACCCGAAACGAGGTGCCGGAGCGGAAATAGTTGTAGAGCTTCATGGGGATGGCGTGAGCACGCGAAGCGTCACAGTCTAGCGCGCGGGCTGCCCCCAGACCACCCCTACGGGAAAACCCTCATCCCGCCCCACGTGGCGGCCATCCGACCCGGGGGATCGTCTACACTGCGCCACCGATGTGCGCCGCCCTCTCCGCCGCGGCCCCCGTCGGGGCGCACAACTGTCTGCCGGAGCCCCTTCGTTACCAGGAGTTTTTCGCCATGGTTTCACGCCGTACCGTGCTGAAGTCGGGTGCCGCCGCGCTGGCCGCCCCGGGCCTGATCGGCTTTGCCCAACAGAGCGTCACGCTCAAGTTTCACACCTTCATGTCGCCCACGTCCAACGTGTGGTTGAACATGCACAAGGCCTGGATGGACAAGGTGGAGCGTGAGTCGGGCGGGCGCATCAAGTTCGAAGCGTACCCGGCCATGCAGCTCGGGGGCTCGCCGGTGCAGCTGTACGACCAGGCCAAGGACGGTGTGGTCGATATCGTCTGGACACTGCCCGGCAACACCCCGGGGCGCTTTCCGCGGACCGAGGTCTTCGAATTGCCGTTCATGATGACCAACGCCGAGGCCACCTCGCGTGCCTTTTGGGAATTCATCCAGACCAAAGCCGCCGACGAGTACCGCGACATTCATCCGATCGCGTTTCAGGTACACGGGCCGGGTGTGATCCACGTGAAATCGCGGCTGGTCACCCAGCCCGACGATTTGCGCGGCCTGAAGATGCGCGGACCCACCCGGCAAATCACCAAGATGCTCGGCTATCTGGGCGCCACGCCCGTCGGTATGCCGTTGCCGCAAATTCCGGACGCCTTGTCCAAGGGGGTGATCGACGGCTGCGTCATCCCCTGGGAGGTGGTGCCGTCGGTCAAGGTGCACGAACTGGTCAGTTACCACAGCGAATTCGACCCCAAGGGTGGCGCGCTCTACACGACCACGTTCGTGATGGGCATGAACAAGGCGCGCTACCAGTCGCTGCCGCCCGATTTGCGTAAGGTCATCGATGCCAATTCCGGTATCGAGACATCGGCTTTTCTGGGTCGCGTGCAACAGTCGGGCGATGCCCCGGCGCGCAAACAGGCCGCCGAGCGTGGCAACCGTATCCACACCCTCGGGCTGGCCGAGGCACAGGAGTTCCGCCGCCGCGCGCGCCAGGTCGAAGTGGAATGGGTGCAGGACATGGACAAGCGCGGCTTCAACGGCCGCGATCTGCTGGAGACGGCACGCAAGCTGATCGAGAAGCACACCAAGGCCTGACCGCGACGTTGGCCCCGCAGCCCGTGCGCGCAAGCAGCGGGGCTTACACTAGCGCGCATGTTTCGCAGTTCCATCCGCTTTTGCCGCGCTTGCGCGACGGCGGTCGAATACCGGGTCCCCGACGACGGTGACACGCGCGTGCGCGCGGTCTGCCCCGCCTGCGGCACGATCCACTACGAAAACCCCCTCAACGTGGTGGGCACCGTGCCTTACTGGGGACCCCAGGGTGAGCAAGTGCTGCTGTGCCGGCGCGCCATCGAGCCGCGCCGGGGCAAGTGGACGCTGCCGGCCGGCTTCATGGAATTGGGCGAAACCACCGCGCAGGGCGCCCTGCGCGAGACACAGGAAGAGGCGGGCGCGGAAGTCGCGCTCGAGGGGCTGTTCACGCTGCTCAATGTGGCCCGCGTCGGCCAGGTGCACATTTACTATCGGGCCCGGCTGCTGAGTGATCGGTTCGCGCCGGGCCACGAGACGCTGGAGGCGCGCCTGTTTCACGAGCATGAAATCCCGTGGGAGGAGCTGGCCTTTCGCACCGTGCAGGAGACGCTGCGCCACTATTTCGACGATCGGCGGCGCGGGCACTTCGGCGTGCACACCGGCGACATCGCATAAGACCCGATGCACACGATGGCACGCGCTATCGCGCGGTCGGCCCGGCCCCGCGTGACATGCGTCACGAAGGCGCGATCCATTTTGATGGCATCGATCGGAAACTGCAGCACAGAGGCCAGCGACGAGTGCCCGACATCCTGCATGGCCAGGCTCTCGGCCATCTCGAGCTCGAGCAAAGAAGCGGATACAGCCGAAACCTGCAGCCAGACTTTGGCGTCTGGGCGATCGTGTCGGGATCGGCTGCGGAAGCGCTCATCTGGGATTCATCCATCCAGTGGACGGCGGCCACGCGCCATGACGCGGGCGCCACCCTCATACAATAGCACCGAAATATCGACCTTCTTGCAGGGCACGCCCATGACGGCATTCCTCGATCGAGCCAGTTTGGACGAAATGGTTACCCTGCTGGGTGACGACTTTCTCGACATCGTTCGGCTATTCATCGAGCAACTCGGCAGCGACGTGGCCCAGCTGCAAGCGGCCCGCGCGGCGGGCGACTGGGATCGGCTATACCGGGCGGCGCATACCCTCAAAGGCAGTAGCGGCAACGTGGGCGCGAGCGCCCTGTCCCTGAGTGCGGCGCGACTGGAACGGGCGGCGCGGATGTCCGACGCCGCGGCAGCGGACGGCGAACTGGCCGCATTACCCGCACTGGCCGAGCAAACGGTGGCGGCGTTGCGCGCGGGCCGCTACGCCTGACGCGTCAACCAAACAGCCGGCGCGCCTGGGCAGATCCCGCCGGAAAGCCGCGCGCCTCCAGCGCCCCATACAGGATTTCCAATTCACCGCCGATGCGATCCAGCGCCGCGGGATCGAGTGGCTGTCCTGCATCGTCGCTGACCCAGCCATCCATGGCCGCCGCCAACGCAGCCGAGAGCTCGCGCAGGCGCTGGTAGGGGCGTTCATCCCGCGCAACATGGGTGGCCTCCAGCGTCAGCCGCACCTCGCGCAAAACGGCCAGTTCCGGGTCTTCGGCCAGCGCGGCCTGGGTTTCGAACTGCAGCACCAGCACGGGCGCCGCGCCTGGCGTGCCCCCGGGTAATACCATGCGCCCCGGCAACGCACCCGGCACGAATCCCAGCCGCGCCGCATGTTGCATCACATAGCCAGGATTCCACGCCGCCCGGCGCGCGCGCACGGTGAAGGCCAGTTGCGCGTCGTGCGCGGCGGCAAACTGGTCCAGCTCGCGCGCGCGCTGCACCACCGTCAACATGTCGGGCAAATCGGCCGCGGCTTGCAGGTGCTCGGCCCAGGTCTGTAGCTTTTGCGCAAACTCGGAGTACTCGATCTCGTTGAGCGGCCCGGCACGATTGGCGAGCTGAATGCCCGCCCGCAACGCGCGATAGCGTTGGCCCGGGCGTGGCTGCTCCCACGTGTCGTCATTGGGGGCGTCCTCTGCCAGCCCTTCGATCACGAAGGGTTTGCTGCCGATGCGGCGACTGCCCGGCAGGGCCTGCAAGACGGCGTCGCCCGACACGGGCTTTTCCAGCCGCAGCGGCACGATGACGTCGAGTCGCTCGCACAACACGCCGGGGACGGCGGCGGCCGGCACATTGCTCGCCGGCGCCATGTCGCCCTCGAGCGTGGGTTCGCGGCGCCCCTCCGCGGCATCGACGGTTGCCTCGCCCGCGGGCGGCGATGGCGCACGCCGGGGTTCGGCCCGGCGCGTTTGCCAGCGCTGGTATGCCCACACGCCCAGCAGCAGCACCACACCGGCGACGATCAAACCGATCTGCAATGGACTCATCATGGGGTCGCATTCTCCATCAGCGATGTCGCAGCCGCCAAATCCACCGCAACGATGCGTGAAACGCCCTGCTCCGGCATGGTCACCCCAATCAATTGCTCCGCCATTTCCATGGCGATGCGATTGTGGCTGATGAACAAGAATTGGGTGTCACGGCTCATGCGCGTGACCAGCCGCGCGTAGCGTTCGGTATTGGTGTCGTCCAGCGGCGCGTCCACTTCGTCGAGCAAACAAAACGGCGCCGGGTTGAGCTGGAAAATCGCAAACACCAGCGCGATGGCGGTGAGCGCCTTCTCGCCCCCCGACAACAGGTGGATGGTCTGGTTTTTCTTGCCCGGCGGCTGCGCCATGACCTGAACGCCGGCGTCCAGAATTTCCTCGCCGGTCATGATCAGGCGCGCCTGTCCGCCCCCGAAGAGCTCGGGGAACATGCGCCCGAAGTGGGCATTGACGGTCTCGAAGGTGTGCCCCAGCAGCTCGCGGGTCTCGGCGTCGATTTTGCGGATCGCATCCTCCAGCGTCTGGATGGCCTGTTGCAGGTCGTGCGACTGGCTGGCCAAAAACTGCTGCCGCTCGCGCGCGGCGCTGAGTTCTTCGAGCGCGGCCAGGTTCACCGCCCCCAGCGCGGCCATGTCGCGCTGCAGTCGGTCGATCTCGCCCTGCAGCCCCTGCAAGCGCACGCCGTCGGCCTGCACGGTGCGCGCGACTTCCTCGGGATCGACACCCGCCTCCGCCAGCCATTGGCTGTACTGGTCCAATGCCAGCTGAGCCGCTTGCTCTTTGAGCTGGAATTCGGTGATGCGCTGGCGCAACGGATCGAGTTCGCGCTCGCAGCGTAGCCGATGCTCGTCGGCCGCCCGCAGGCGGGCCGTCAACTCGTCGTAGCGGCTGCGCACCGCCGCCAGCGCCTGCTCGCGCCGCTGGCGCTCGTCGAGCGCGCCCTGCAAACCGTGGCGCGCCGCCGCGTCCGTGAGGCGCTCCAATTCGGCCTCGCACTGCGCACGATCGACCGCCAGACGTGCCTCCTGCTCGCGCGCCGCTTCCCACTGACGCTGCCACTCGGCTCGCCGGGCGGCCAGCGAGCGCTGGGCAAACGCCGCCTCTTGAGCCTGGCGCTCGATGGTGCGGGCTTGCTCGCGCGCGCCGTGCAGGCGCCGCTCGGCGTCGCCGGCCGCATCTTCGGCATACGCCAGCGCCTCCTGCGCATCGGCCAGCTGCAGGTCCAGCGCCTCGAAGCGGCCCTCGGCCTCGACGCGGCGCATTTCGATCGCCGCCAGACTCTCGTCGACCTCGGCCAGGTCGGCGTCGAGCCGCTGCAGGCGCTGGCGGGCCTGCTCGGCGGCTTGTTCTCCCTTGAGCAACTCGACCTGGACGGCATGGCGACGCTGCTGCGCCTCGGCCACATCGCGGCGCGCCTGCTGGATCTGCTGGTTCACCTCGGCCACGCGCGCCCGGGCGCGCTGCAGGCGCAGCTGCGCCTCTTCGTGGATGAGGGCCAGCGCGCGCACCTCTCGCCCGAGGTGCTCGATCTCGTGCGCCCGCGCCAGCAAGCCGGCTTGCGGATCATCCTCCGCATAAAACGCCACATCATGCGCCCCCACGCTGTGGCCCTGCGGGGTGTAGAGCCGGTGCCCGGGCGCCAGCTCGCCGCGCAGCCGCAACGCGGTCTCCAGATCGGACACGCACCACGCGCCGTGCAGCCATGCCGCCAACACCGCATGCAGCGTCGCGTCGTGCAGGCGCAGGCGCTCGGACAACGGCGTGCACCCCTGCGGACCTACCGGAGCGCTCGACACAGGCGCGCCCGACGCAGGGGGCGAAAAAAATGCCAGCTTGCCCGGCGGCGCCTCGCGCGCCAGGCCCTGCACCCCTTCGAGCTGGCGCACTTGCCGCGCCCGCAGGCGCTCACGCAGCGCGGCCTCCAGGGCCGTCTCCCAGCCCGGCTCGGTATCCAGTTGCGTCCACAGGCTGGGCAGGGCGTCCAAGCCGTGGCGCTGCAACCAAGGTTGCACCCGGTCGTCGGCCTGCAGCTTTTCCTGCAGGGCCTGAAGGGCCTGTCGTCGCGCCTGCGCCTCGGCCAGCCGTCGGCCGGCCTCTTGCTCCGCCTGCAGGGCCGCGTGCTGCTCGTCTTGCGCCTCGGGCAACCGGGCCTCGGCGATGGCTAGCCGCTCTTGGGCCAGCACCCACGCTTCCTCCGCGGCCATCGCCTCGGCCTGCCAGTGCGCCAGTCGCTCACCGTCCGGCGGCACGGCAGCGGCCCGCTCACTGCCGAGCCGGTCGCGGCGCAGGCGCAATTGGCGCGCCTGCTCGTCCAGTGCCCGCTGCTCGGCGGCCAGCACGCCAAGTGCCTGCTGCACGTTGGCCACGCGTTGGCGCTGCTGGGTCAGGCGCGCCTGCGCCTGGCGCCAGGCCTCCTCCAGCGCGGGCAGGCGCTGGGTCTGCTCTTCCAGCTGGGCCGCCAAGGTCTCGGCCTGTTCGGCTGCGCCGCCTTCTTGCTCATCCAGCGCCGCCAGCTCCAGTACGGCGGCTTCGGCACGGGCACGCCATTCCTGCGCCTGCTGAGTCAACGCCTGCAAACGCTGCTCGGCGCGCTGCCGCCCCTCACCCACGAAGCGAATCTCGGCTTCCAGCCGGGCCACCTCTGCCGCCGCCTCGTACAGCTGCCCCTGGGCGCGGTTGACCGCTTCGCCCGTCTCGTAATGCGCCTGGCGCAGTGTTTCCAGGTCGGCCTCGATACGGCGCAGCTCGGCCAAACCCGCCTGCAGCGCGTCGACCGCCTGCTGACCCTCGGCACGTACCTGTGCCAACTGCGTCTCGGCCTCGCGCCGCTTGAGCCACCACAGCTGGTGCTGACGGCGTGTGGCCGCCGCCTGCAGCTCATGGTAGCGGCGTGCCACCTCGGCTTGCTGCTCCAGTCGCTCCAGTTGCGCGTTGAGCTCGCGCAGGATGTCCTCGACCCGCGTCAGGTTTTCGCGCGTGTCGGCCAGACGGTTGGCGGTCTCGCGCCGGCGCTCCTTGTATTTGGATACCCCGGCTGCCTCCTCCAGAAACAGCCGCAGTTCCTCGGGTCGGCTTTCGATGATGCGGCTGATCGTGCCCTGGCCGATGATGGCGTACGCGCGCGGCCCCAGGCCCGTGCCCAAAAACACGTCGTGCACGTCGCGCCGGCGCACCGGCTGCTGGTTGATGAAGTAGCTGCTGGTGCCGTCGCGCGTGAGCACGCGCTTGACAGCGATTTCGGCATACTGGTTCCAAGGGCCGCCCGCACGGCGCGCGCTGTTGTCGAACACCAGCTCCACACTGGCCCGCTGGGCGGGCTTGCGGGTGGTCGTGCCGTTGAAGATGACGTCCTGCATGGACTCGCCGCGCAGCTCACTGGCCTTGGACTCACCCAGCACCCAGCGCACGGCGTCCATGATGTTGGACTTGCCGCAGCCATTGGGGCCGACGACGCCCACCCGCTGCCCGGGCAGATGGAACGTCGTGGGATCGGCGAACGACTTGAAGCCGGAGAGTTTGATCGTTTGCAAGCGCACGGGGCGCTAGTTTACGTGTCCGCACCCGCTACCATTGCGCCCCATGACCGATGCGCTCAACCCGCTGCTGCAGCGCCTGCAGCCTTATCCGTTCGAACGCCTGCGCGCACTCACGGCCGGCATCACCCCGAACCCGGCACTGCGACCCATCAACCTGGGCATCGGCGAGCCGCGCCACCCCACCCCCGAGGTGCTCAAACGCGCCCTGCACGCGGCCATCGACGACCCCGCCGGCGGCTTGGCCGCCTACCCCGCCACCGCCGGCACAGCCGCGCTGCGCCAGGCCTGCGCCGACTGGCTGCAGCGCCGCTATGGCATCGAGGTCGACCCGGTGCGCCAGATCTTGCCCACGTTGGGCTCGCGCGAGGCGCTCTTCGCACTGGCCCAGGTGGTCATCGATCCGCGTGCCTTCGCCAGCGCCGACGAGCCGGTCGTCGTCTGCCCCAACCCGTTTTACCAAATCTACGAAGGCGCGGCGCTGTTGGCCGGCGCCACGCCGTGGTTTGCGCCCAGCGACCCGGCGCGCAACTTCGCGGTGGACTGGGATCGCGTGCCCGATGCGGTCTGGGCACGCACGCGGCTGGTCTATGCGTGCTCGCCCGGCAACCCCACGGGCGCGGTGATGCCGCTGTCCGAGTGGCAGCGCCTGTTCGAATTGAGCGATCGCCACGGCTTCGTCATCGCCAGCGACGAGTGCTACAGCGAAATTTACTTTCGCGATGAGCCCCCACTGGGCGCTCTGCAAGCCGCCGCAGCGCTGGGCCGACACGATTTCCGACGCCTCATCATGCTGACCAGCCTGTCCAAGCGCAGCAATGCACCCGGGCTGCGCAGTGGTTTCGTGGCGGGGGATGCCGACATCATTCGCGCCTTCACGCTCTATCGCACCTACCACGGCAGCGCCATGAGCCTGGCCGTGCAAGCCGCCAGCGCCGCCGCTTGGGCCGACGAGTCGCACGTGCAGGACAACCGCGCCCGCTACCGCGCCAAGTTCGAGCGCGTCACCCCGCTGCTGGCACAGGTAATGGACGTGCGGCTGCCCGACGCCGGCTTTTACCTGTGGGCACGCGTGCCCGAGCGCTTCGGCGGCACGAGTGGCGGCAGTGACACCGACTTTGCCCGGGCATTGTTCGCCCAATACAATGTCACCGTGCTGCCCGGCAGCTACCTTGCGCGCGACTGGCAGGGGTCGAATCCGGGCGCCGGGCGCATCCGCATGGCGCTCGTGGCCGATGCCGACGAGTGCCTGGAGGCGGCCAGCCGCATCGTGCGTTTCATCCAGTGCTGACTCCTTTCCCACCCCCGTGTCCACGACCATGACCCACCCACTGCAGCAGATCATCGAAAACGCCTGGGACAACCGCAGCCAGCTCTCGCCTGGCAACGCCCCGCAAGAGATCATCGACGCCGTCGAGCACGTCATTGCCGAACTCAACAGCGGCCGTCTGCGCGTGGCGACGCGCCACGGTGTCGGCCAATGGACGGTGCATCAGTGGATCAAAAAGGCGGTGCTGCTGAGCTTTCGGCTGCGCGACAACGAGGTGGTGCGCGCGGGCGATCTGACTTTCTACGACAAGGTGCCGACCAAATTCGCCCATATGACCCCACAGGAGCTGGCCGCCGCTGGCGTGCGCGTGGTGCCGCCGGCCGTGGCCCGGCGCGGCAGCTACATCGCCAAGGGCGCGATCCTGATGCCGTCCTACGTCAACATCGGCGCCTACGTCGATGAAGGCACCATGGTCGATACCTGGGCCACGGTCGGCTCGTGCGCGCAGGTGGGCAAGAACGTCCACCTCTCGGGTGGCGTGGGTTTGGGCGGCGTACTCGAGCCGCTGCAAGCCAATCCCACCATCATCGAGGACAACTGCTTCATTGGCGCGCGCTCCGAGATCGTCGAAGGCGTCATCGTCGAGGAGAACTCGGTCATCTCGATGGGCGTGTACATCGGCCAAAGCACCCCGATTTACGACCGCACCACGGGCGAGATCCTCTACGGCCGCGTGCCGGCCGGCTCGGTCGTCATCAGTGGCAGCTTGCCCAAAGAGGGCGGCAAGTACAGCCTGTACGCGGCCATCATCGTCAAGCGGGTGGACGCGCAAACGCGTGCCAAAACCAGCTTGAACGATTTGTTGCGCGACTGACGCGCTCCCACAGGGCAACCTCGATGGGTGTGATGGAATCCCTGCTGCGGCTGATGGCCGACAAAAAGGCGTCGGACGTCTATCTGTCGGCCTCGGCACCGGTGCTCATCAAAATCAACGGCGTGACGCTGCCGGTCAACGACCAGCCACTGCCCGCCGACGGGCCCTACCGGCTGCTGGCCGAGGTGGTCAAGCCCGAGCAGCTGCAAGCGTTCGATCGCAGCGGCGAGCTCAACATCGCCATCCCGATGCCCGACGTCGGTCGCTTTCGCATCAGCGCCATGCGCCAGCGCGGCACCTGCGCCGTGGTGATTCGATTCATCAGCGGCCAGATTCCCAAGGTGGGAGAGCTGGGCATCCCGCCCGTGCTCACGCAAATGATCATGGCCAAGCGCGGGCTGATGCTGGTGGTCGGCGCCACCGGCTCCGGCAAGAGTACGACGCTCGCCGCCCTGCTGGACTACCGCAATGAACACACCACGGGCCATATCCTGACGATCGAGGATCCGATCGAATACTTGTTCAAGAACAAGAAGTCGGTCGTCAACCAGCGCGAGGTGGGCACCGATACCGAATCGTTACAGGTGGCGCTCAAGAACGCGTTGCGCCAGGCGCCGGACGTGATCCTGATCGGCGAAATCCGCGACCGCGACACCATGTCGCAAGCCATCGCCTACGCTCAGTCGGGCCACCTGGTGCTGGCGACCCTGCACGCCAACAACAGCTACCAGGCGCTCAATCGCATCCTCAACTTCTATCCGGTCGAGGTGCGGCCCACGATGCTCAACGACCTCGCCTCGTCGCTCAAGGCCATCGTCTCGCAGCGGCTGCTGCGCACCGTCGACGGCGGCCGCACACCGGCAGTCGAGGTGATGGTCAACACGCGCCTGATCAGCGAGCTGATCGAAAAAGCCGACTTCTTCGGCGTGCGCGAGGCGCTGGAGAAGTCGATGGCCGAAGAATCGCAGACCTTCGAGGCGGACCTGGCGCGGCTGATTCTGTCTGGGCGCATCACGCGTGAGGAGGGCTTGGCCTACGCCGACTCGCCCACCAACCTGCTGTGGCGGCTGCAAAACGACGACCGGGCGCGCGCGCTCGCGCAAAGCCGGCCTGGCGGCCGTGCCGACGAACCCGGCAAAGGCGGCGGGCCCTCCTTCGAAGGTTTTCTCCCCCCCTCGACCTGAGCGCCACCCGGGCGCCAACCCCGATGACAGACACCCAACGCCTTGCCGAGGCCCTGATCCGCTGCCCCTCCGTCACGCCGCAGGACGCCGGCTGCCAAACCCTGCTCGCCGAGCGACTGCGGGCACTGGGCTTTGTGTGCGAAACCATCGAGAGTGGCCCGGACGACTTTCGCGTCACCAACCTGTGGGCACTGCGGCCGGCAGCCACCCCGGACGCGCCGGTACTGGTCTTCGCCGGACACACCGACGTCGTACCCACCGGGCCGCTGGAGCACTGGAGCAGCGACCCCTTCACGCCCACGGTGCGCGACGGCAAGCTGTACGGGCGCGGTGCCAGCGACATGAAGTCGTCGCTGGCGGCCATGGTGGTGGCGTGCGAGGAGTTTTTGCGCTCGCACCCCGAGCCCGCGCTGGCCATCGGTTTTTTGCTCACCAGCGATGAGGAGGGGCCTGCGCGCGACGGCACGGTGGTCGTGTGCGATGCGCTGCGCCAGCGCGGCCAGCGCCTGGACTGGTGCATCGTGGGCGAACCCACCAGCGTGCAGCGCACCGGCGACATGATCAAGAACGGCCGCCGTGGCACCCTGAGCGGACGCCTCACCGTCAAAGGCATCCAAGGGCACATCGCCTACCCGCACCTGGCGCGCAATCCCATTCACCTGCTCGCGCCGGCATTGGCCGAGCTGGTCGCCACCCGCTGGGACGAGGGCAATGCCCACTTCCCGCCCACCAGCTGGCAAGTCAGCAACATCCACGGCGGCACAGGGGCCAGCAACGTCATCCCGGGCACGGTGGTGGTCGACTTCAACTTCCGCTTCAGCACCGAATCCACCCCCGACGGCCTGCAGCGGCGCGTGCACGACATCCTGACGCGGCACGGATTGCACGAGGATGTGGACTATGAGCTGGTCTGGACCCTCGGAGGTTTGCCCTTTTTGACGCCGGCCGGCGCGCTGGTCGACGCCGTGCGCAGCGCCATCCGAGACGTCACTGGCCTAGAGGCCGAACTCTCGACCACCGGTGGCACGAGCGACGGGCGCTTCATCGCCCAGATCTGCCCGCAAGTGGTCGAACTGGGCCCTCCCAACGCCACGATCCACCAGATCGACGAGTGCATCGCGCTGGATGACATCGAGCCGCTCAAAAACATTTACCGGCGCACGCTGGAGCGACTCGCGGGAGCGGCGCGACCGTGATGACGCTGGCCCGCCTGATCGATGAAGCCCAGCAGCAGCTGGAAGCGGCCGGGGTCGCGCTGGGCCACGGCACCACGAATGCGCGCGACGAAGCCGCCTGGCTGGTGCTGTGGCGGCTGGGGTTGCCACTCGACTTCGACCTGGATGCGCACGCTGATCAACCGGTCGCACCCGCGGACGCGGACGCCGTGGGCGCGCTGATCGACGAGCGTATTCGCACGCGCAAGCCCGCCGCCTATCTGACCGGTGAGGTGTGGCTGCAAGGCGTCGCGTTTTACGTCGACGAGCGGGTGATCGTGCCGCGCAGCCTGATCGCCGAACTCATCGCTGCCGCACCGCAAGCCGACGAACTCGACCCTTGGCTGTCGCCGCACACGCACCGCGTGCTCGACCTGTGCACGGGCAACGGCTCGCTGGCGGTGCTGGCCGCCATGGCTTGGCCCGACGTGCAGGTGGACGCCAGCGACATCAGCACCGATGCCCTGGCGGTAGCGGCGCGCAACGTTCAGCGGCACGGCCTGCAAGATCGCATCCGGCTGTTGCACAGCGACGGCTGGCGAAACCTCACCGACCGCTATGACCTGATTGTTTGCAACCCGCCGTACGTCAACCGTGCCAGCATGGCGGCGTTGCCACCGGAATACCGGGCCGAACCCGCACTGGCGCTCGACGGGGGCGAAGACGGCATGGACTTCGTGCGCCACCTGTTGGCGCACGCGCTCGAACACATGACCGACGACGCGGTATTGGTGCTGGAGATCGGCCACGAGCGCGTGCATTTCGAGCGCGCGTTTCCCACCCTACCGGTGGTGTGGCTGCGCACCAGTGCGGGCGCGGACTCGGTGGTGCTCATCACGCGCGAAGCGCTGGCCCTGGCCCAAGACGACCTGCCACCCGACCCGCACCCCGCACCATGATCACGCTGCGCGACGTCACGCTGCGCCGTGGGGCCAAAGTGGTGCTCGACGGCGCCAGCGTCACCCTCCATCCCGGCGAGAAAGTCGGACTCGTGGGCCGCAATGGCGAGGGCAAATCGAGCCTTTTCGCGTTGCTGCTGGGGGGGTTACACGAGGACGCGGGCGAAGTGAGCGTGCCGCGCCACTGGCGCATCGCCCACGTGGCGCAATCGATGCCCGAGGGCAACACCCCGGTGACCGATTTCGTGCTGGTCGGCGACACCCGCTTGCAAGAGGCGCAGGCGCAGCTGCACGCCGCCGAGGCGACCGGCGATGGCGACGCCATCGCCCTGGCGCACGCCGCCTTGGCCGACGCGGGCGCCCACGATGCGCGCGCCCGCGCCCAGGCACTGTTGTTGGGCTTGGGATTCGCCCCCGCCGAGTTGGATCGACCGGTGGACGCCTTCTCCGGTGGCTGGCGCATGCGGCTACAGCTGGCGCGGGCCCTGATGTGCCCGAGCGACTTGCTGCTGCTCGACGAACCCACCAACCACTTGGATCTGGACGCCGTGGTTTGGCTGGAGGGGTGGCTGCAACGCTACCCCGGCACGCTGGTGGTGATCAGCCACGACCGGGAATTGCTCGATGCCGTCACCCGCGTCACCCTGCACCTGGAGCAAGGACGCCTGACGCGCTACGGCGCCTCGGTCACGCGCTTCGAGCAGATGCGGGCCGAGCAACTGCAACAGCAGCAGACGGCCTACCTGCGCCAGCAAGAGCGCATCGCGCACCTGCAGCGCTTCATCGATCGCTTTCGCGCGAAAGCCACCAAAGCCCGCCAGGCGCAAAGCCGCCTCAAGGCGCTCGAGCGCATGGAGCGACTTGCGCCCGTGCTGGCTGAGGGCGATTTCGGTTTCGAGTTCGCCGACCCTGGCGCGCTGCCCAACCCGATGCTCACGCTGCAGGACGTGACCGTTGGCTACCGAGGCGACACCGACCACGCGGTCGTGCAAGCAGTGCGCTGCAGCATCCTGCCAGGGCAGCGCATCGGCATACTGGGCGCCAACGGGCAGGGGAAATCGACCTTGGTCAAGACCATCGCCGGGGTGTTGCCGCCGCTGGCGGGCCGGGTTGTGCCGGGCAAGGGCCTGCGCATTGGCTACTTTGCCCAGCATGCGCTGGACATCCTGCGCCCCGACGAAACCCCGCTGCAGCACCTGCTGCGCTGGGCCCGCGACGCGCAGGCCCAAGGCACGCTCGCGGGGCAATCCACCCGCGAGCAGGATCTGCGCACCCATCTGGGCACCTTTTTGTTCGGTGGCGACAGCGCCGCACAGCCCGTGGGCACGCTCAGCGGCGGCGAAAAGGCCCGCCTGCTGCTTGCGCTGTTGGTCTGGCAGCGGCCCAACTTGCTGCTGCTGGACGAGCCCACCAACCACCTCGATTTGGCCACACGCGAGGCGCTGACGTTGGCGCTCGGCACCTTCGAGGGCACCGTGCTGCTGGTCAGCCACGACCGCGCCCTGCTGCGCAGCGTGTGCGACCAGTTCTGGCTGGTCGCAGACGGACGACTGTCCCCCTTCGACGGCGATGTGGATGACTATCAGCACCACCTGCTGGAAGTCGCTCGGTTGCGCCAAGAGCGCCTGCGCCGCGAACGCCCCGACACGCCCGACACGAACGGCGCTGTGGCCGCGACGCGCACCAGCCCGCAGGAGCGCCGACGGCTGCAAGCCCAACGTCGCCAGCAACTGGCCGAACGGCTCAAGCCCCACCGGCGCGAGCGCGAGGTGCTCGAGGCGCGACTCGAGGCGCTGCACGCCGAACAACTTGCCTTGCACGAACGACTGGCCAGCACAGCCCAGGCCGCGGATCTGGCCGACGCCGGACGGCGCCTGAAGGCGGTGCAAGCCGAACTGGCCGAGGTCGAGGAACGCTGGCTCGAGGTGGCGGATCTGATCGAGCGTTGGGAGCGCGAAGCCAGCGATGCCGATGCCTGAGCACCCCCCCGAGGCCCGCGCCGACCTCCCCCCGCTGCCGCCGGCCTTCGACACTTTGTTGCGCGCCGTCATCTCCCCCGAATGGCTGCCCGTGGTCGAGGCGAGCTACACCGCACCAAAGGCCGTCGTCTTTCGCGTCAACCCCCTGCGCCTGAGCGATGTGGAGCCTGCATTGGCGGCGTTGGCCCCCTTGCAGCCACAGCCCATCGCCGGCGCGCCCGGGGTCTATCGCGTTGCGGCGGAGCACCGCGCCACCCTCACCCACCATCCGCTGGCCAGTGACGGCAGCCTCTACATTCAGGGCATCGCGAGCATGGCCGCGGTCTGGGCGCTCGATCCCCAACCGGGCGAAGAAGTGCTGGACCTGGCCGCCGCACCCGGTGGCAAAACCGCGCTCATCGCCGCTTGTATGCGCAACCAGGGACGGATCGCGGCGGTGGAGCCGGTGCGCGCGCGGTTTTTTCGGCTCAAGGCCAACTTGCAACGCCTGGGGGTGCGCAACGCCCAGCTCTACCTCAAGGACGGCTGCCAGGTCGGCCGTGTCGTGCCATCTCGCTTCGACCGTGTGTTGCTCGACGCCCCTTGTTCGTCCGAAGCGCAGTTCACCCGGCTCGACCCCGCATCGTGGGCGCACTGGAGCCCGAAAAAAGTACGCGCCAGCGCCATGCTGCAAGCACGCCTGCTGCGCTCGGCCGCGGACGCGGTCAAACCCGGTGGCGTCTTGGTCTACAGCACCTGCTCCCTCTCGCCAGAGGAAAACGAAGAGGTGCTCGATGGCCTGCTGCGCGAACGCGACGACCTGATACCGGAGCCCCTGCCCTGGCTGGTGGACATCCCCGCGCAACCGGGCCTGACCGCCTGGAACGGACGAACGCTGCATCCGGGGCTGTCGCTGGCGCGCCGTATCGTGCCCACCGACTGGAGCGACGCGTTTTTCCTCTGCCGCCTGCGTCGGCAAGCCTGAGTGCCGCACTGCGCCTCGCGCGCACGGCTCAGGTGCGTTCCGCCTGCTCGCCCGTGCGCCGCCCCACGGCCAGCGCCGCCGCCACCGCGAGCAACAGGGTGGCGGCACCACCCGCCAGCGTGGCGGCATACCAGCCGTGGTCCATCCACACGCCAAACACCAGCGGCGCCAGGGCAAATCCCGTATCCAAACCGGAATAGACCGTGCCGTACACGCGGCCCGTGGCCCCTGGGGGCGTGGCGCGTTTGATGAGCAGATCCCGGCTCGGCCCGCCGATCCCGATGGCAAAGCCCGTCACGGCGAGCAACACCATCGACCCCACGCCACCCAGCCATCCGGTGGCGGCCAGCGCCATCAACGCGGCGCCGGCCGCAAGCGTCCAGGCCACCACGCGGTCGACGTGCCGCGTACGCGCGGCGACGAACCCGCCGCCCAGCATGCCCACCGCTCCGGCCAGCATGTATGCCGTCACGGTCACGGCAGCGGTGGCCAAGGGAATCCCGTGCATCGCTTGCAGGATCGACGTGGCGTACGTCTGCACGACGGCCAGCGTCATCGTCGACAGCAAGAAAAATCCAAAACACCCCCACACGACCGGCAGGCGCAAAAACGCCAGATCGTCCGCCCGCGACCGTCCGGGCGGGCGCGGCACGGCCACCGTGTGCAGATGGTCCCGCTGCCACCACAGGACGGCCAGCACCACCGCATAAACCGCGATGGCCGCCCAGTACGCCAAGCGCCAAACATCGATGGCCGCGATGCCGACCAAAAACACCGGTGCCAAAGCCCAGCCGAGATTGCCGGTCAGCCCATGCGCGCTGAAGGCGTATCCGAGTCGAGGGGCCGAGACACGTTGGTTGAGGATGGAAAAATCCACCGGGTGAAACGGCGCGTTGCCCAGGCCCGCGAGCACCGCCGCGAGCAACAATCCGCCGTAGCCTTGGGCCAACGCCGCCGACAAGGCCGACGCCATGAACAGCCCGATGGAGGCGAACAGCACAGGGCGGGCCCCCACCCGATCGACCAAAAAACCCGACAGCGCCTGGCCCACTCCAGAAATAAGGAAAAACAGGCTGGTCAGCAACCCCACCTGAGAAAAGCTCAAGCCGAACTCGCGCATGAACACCGGAAACAGCGGCGCGAGCAACAGGTGCGAAAAGTGGGATGTGGCGTGCGCCAGCCCCACGAGGCCGATGACGAGCGCATCGCGCTGCCACGGCACGGTAGCCGACCGGTCCACGGCAGCCACGTTACTGAGCGGGGAAGACATGGGCGGGGATCCTACACGGTTGAGCACCGCCCTGCCGCCCCGGCCCGCCACACAGGCGACAGGGCAGGCACAATAGCCGCATATGAACATCGTGATCCTCGACGATTATCAGGACGCCGTGCGTAAGCTCGCCTGCGCGCACAAGCTCGACCCGTACCCGGCCAAGGTCTACACCAACACCGTCAAAGGGGTCGGGCAACTCTCCGTGCGTCTGCGCGACGCCGATATCGTCGTGCTGATCCGCGAGCGCACGGTCATTACCCGTGCCTTGCTCGACAAACTGCCGCGGCTCAAACTCATCGCGCAAACCGGCCCCGTTGGCCGCCACATTGATGTGCAAGCCTGCACGGAACACGGCGTGGCAGTGGCCGAAGGAGTCGGAGATCCCGTCGCCCCCGCCGAACTGACCTGGGCACTAATCATGGCGGCCATGCGCCGCATTCCGCAATACGTGAGCCACCTCAAGCATGGGGCCTGGCAGCAGTCGGGGCTCAAGGCGGCGTCGATGCCGCCAAACTTCGGCCTCGGGGTCGTGCTGCGCGGGCGCACGCTGGGCATCTGGGGCTATGGGCGAATCGGGCAGCAGGTGGCCAGTTACGGACGGGCGTTTGGCATGCGCGTGGTGGTCTGGGGCAGCGACGCAAGCCGTGCCCGCGCCGTCGCCGACGGCTATGAAGTGGCGGACAGCAAGGCCGCCTTGTTTGCCGACAGTGATGTATTGAGCTTGCACCTGCGCCTCGACGAGCGCACGACGGGCTGTGTCAGCCTGGACGATCTCTCGCGCATGAAGCCGACCGCCCTGCTGGTCAACACCGCGCGCGCCGAACTCATCGAACCCGACGCGCTCGTGGCAGCCCTCAACCGTGGGCGCCCCGGCATGGCTGCGGTCGACGTCTTCGAGTCAGAGCCGATTTTGCAGGGCCACGCCCTGCTGCGGCTGGAAAACTGCATCTGCACGCCCCACATCGGCTTTGTGGAGCTCGACAGTTACGAAAAATATTTCTCGGCGGCTTTCGACAACGTGGTCAACTACATCCGCGGGACACCGACCAACATCGTCAATCCGGGTGCATTGCAGATGCGCCGCTGAACCTCGAGGCGGCCGCACACCGGCAGCCGCCATCAGCCGCGAGGCGGTGCCTTGCTCTCGGCCGGCGGCTCCCAGCCGCTGAGGTCGAAATCGAGCCCTTCGTCAGCACCGGGTGTGGCAGAGGTGGTATCGCCCACTGCCTCGCTTGGCGGCACGACCTCGGCGATATCGGGCAGTTCAAGGTCGAGGCCAGCTGCTGTAGGGGCCAGGGCCGCGGATGCCGCTGCCGCCACACCCGGGACAGCGTCACCACCCGCTTTCATTGCCGTCGCCTCCGGCATGGGGCCGAGCACGGGCAATAGGTCGAGCACCCCGTGCAGGGTGATGAGATCGTCGAAGGCTGCCAGGGTGCGCACGTGCAGGGGCGAGCCGGGGTCACCCGGCTGGGACGCCAGTGCTGCAACGACGATGGCGCGCGCCTGCTCGCCGGGCCAAGTGGCCGTCAATGCCTGCATCAACGCGGCATCGGCCTCGAGACCGGCGTCGGCGTCGTCCACCACCAGCAGCCGGTGGTAATGCTGCTCATAGAGCGTCTGCAGCGTGCGGCTATCCAGCCCATGCCGACGCGCCAGCGTCCACCAGCGCAGATACGGTGCCTCGCTCGCACGCGGGTGAGCGCGCACGAACGCACTCAGCGCGGCGATGGCGTCCCCGGCCTGACCCAGCGACTCGAAAAAGTCCGCCCGCTCCCACAAATCGTGCAATGCCGCCATGTCGAGTATCGCGATCGGCGTCTCGAGCAACACCGAAGCGCCGGCCTCGTTGACCTCCAGGCCGGCCAGATGCTCCGCAGCGGCGCTCCCGGCGGCGGGGACGGAGGCCAACCCCGTCGATACCGGCGCCGGGACGTCACTGCCCGCTGTCCCGGCGTCCGATTCCGCACGGGCCACCTTCGATGCAAGTGCCCCCGCCGGCTCGTCCTGGCGCCCCGCAGGGATCGTCCACCACGGAACGGATCCGCCTGCCGTGGCCGGCGCAACCCCACTTGGACGCTGGCGCAGCAGCCACAGCAGCACACCAGCCAAGGCCAGCGCCAACCCCGCCAATGCATAGAGCCATCCGTCGTTGCGGCTCTGGCGCGCGTCGGTCAACTCCCGGTTCAAGCTCTCGATCGCTGCCAGCAGCCGTTGCTGCTCCGCCCGCAGCGCGGCCAACTCCTGCTCCACGGCGGCAGGCATGGCATCCGAGCCACCCGGCGCCTGCGCGGTGGGCGGCGCCTCGGCACTCACCGGCCCAGTCGGGGTCGGGGCCCCATCGGATGCTCCCTTCGGAGTCCCCTGGCCGATATCGACCGGCTCCAGCTCGAGTCGCGGCCCCTTGGGCGCCTGGACGCCGGCTGGCATGGCGCGCACCGTGCCTCGCGCTTCCTCTCCCGCCCGGGGCTCCGCCGCCGCGATCGGCCGCGCTTTGGAGGCCAGGCGGGCGACCCCCGGTGGACGGGCCACGGGCGCCAGCGAGCGGATGGGCGTTTCTTCGATCGCCGAGGGGCCGGCAGGAAGCGATGAACTCCGGGGAGCCGGCGCCGACACGGTCGCCGCAGGACGCACCGCAGGCGCGCCAACCGGAGCCACGACCACCGGGGGTGGGGCTGGCGATTCGACGTCCGCCAACATCGTGTAGGCGCGCACGAAACGCGACGGACAGCCGATGCGCACCTCCACCGTCACGAAGGGCTCATTGACCGCGGGCCGAGCCTGCACCCGGATCGCGCCATCCCTTTGCCCGACCTGTGGCTCGAGACGGACACTGACATCCGACGGCCCCAGCCGCGTCTCGCCGTAGCGGACCTCGGCCTGCACGCACAGGGCGGTGGCGTCGTCGGACGCCAGTCCCGGGCTTTGCACCACAATATCGAGCGGCCGACCGATAATCACCGCACCCTGCGCCGCACCCAAGGTCTGAGCATGGCCGTTGACGGCCGACACGAGCAGCAAGCTGGCCAAGGCGGATTTGGTGTGCATGCGGGTTTGTCCTGTGGACGCGGTCTCGAGCGTGTCCTTGTGCCGATTCTGTCATATCCGTCGTCAACCCTACGCAAATACCCATGCCTGCCACCGTCGACCGTCTCACTTTTCGCAACATCGGCATCGTGGGTGCCGGCGCCATGGGGCGCGGTATCGTCCAGATCGCTGCCCAGGCTGGCTGCACCGTGCATCTGCTCGACGCCCAACCGACCGCGGTCGAGGCCGCCTGCGCAGCGTTGCACGATACCTGGAACAAACTGGTCGCCAAAGGCCGTATGAGCGCGGACGAGGCTGCGGCGTGCCTGGCGCGGCTGCAGCCCGCCCCCGACGTCGAGGCGCTGGCGCCGTGCGAGCTGGTGATCGAAGCCATCGTCGAGCGGCTCGACGCCAAGCAGGCGCTGTTTGCACGACTCGAGGACATCGTCGGCCCGGACGCGGTGCTGGCCACCAACACCTCGTCGCTGTCGGTCACCGCCATCGGCAGCCGGCTGCGCGCCCCGCAGCGGCTGGCGGGCTTTCACTTCTTCAACCCGGTGCCGCTGATGAAGGTGGTGGAGGTGATCCGCGGCCTCAAGACCGACGCGGCGGTGGGCGAACGGCTGGCCGCCTTCGCGCGCGAGATGGGCCACACCCCCGTGAGGGCGCAGGACACGCCGGGCTTCATCGTCAACCACGCCGGGCGCGGCTACATCACCGAGGCGCTGCGCATCGCGGGCGAGCGCGTGGCCGACTTCGCCACCATCGACCGCATCCTGAAGGACCAGATGGGTTTTCGCCTCGGGCCGTTCGAGCTGCTGGATCTGACGGCGCTGGACGTCTCGCAGCCGGTGATGGAGTCGATCTACCACCAGTACTACGAGGAGCCGCGCTTTCGACCCAGCGTGATTGCCGCCCAGCGGCTGGCAGGGGGCGTGCTCGGCCGCAAGGTGGGCGAGGGTTTTTACCGCTATGTGGACGGGCGTGCCGAAGTGCCGCCTGAGCCGCCGGTGCCAACGGTGTCGGCACTGCCCCCCGTGTGGGTGCCGGGCCGAGCGGCGCGTCGGGCCGAGCTGCTGCAGTTGCTCAAGGACCTGGGCGCCTCCATCGAAACCGGCGCGCAGCCGTCGCCACACGCGTTGATCGTCGTTGCGCCCCTGGGCCACGACGTGACCACGGTGGCGGCGGTCGAGCGGCTGGACCCGGGGCGCACGGTCGGCATCGACATGCTGCTGCCGGATGCGGCCGTGCGGCGCCGCGTGCTGGCCACCAACCCGGCCACCCGCAGCGACATGCGCGATGCAGCGCACGCCTTGTTCGCGCGCGACGGCAAGGCGGTCAGCGTCATCCGCGACAGCGGCGGCTTCGTCACGCAGCGCGTGGTGGCCACCATCGTCAACATCGCGTCGGACATCTGCCAGCAGGGCATTTGCACGCCGGCCGATCTGGAGACGGCCGTCACGCTCGGCCTGGGCTACCCGGCGGGCCCGCTGGCGATGGGCGACCGCGTGGGGGCAGCCAGCATGCTCGAGATCCTGTTCAATCTGCAGACCGTCTACGGCGACATGCGCTACCGGCCCTCGCCCTGGCTGCGCCGCCGTGGGGCATTGGGCTTGAGCCTGCTGCACACCGAGGAATGATGCGATGACCGCCACACTCAAAAGCCAGTGCCACGGCAGCACCCTAGTGCTCACCATCCACAACCCGGAGCACCGCAACGCGCTCGGCCCCGAAATCTACGTGGCCGGCATCGAGGCGCTGATCGCGGCCGAGCGCAACGCCGACATGCGCTCCGTCGTCATCACCGGCGAGGGCGGCACGTTTTGCGCCGGCGGCAACCTGCAACGGCTGCTCGCCAACCGCCAGCAGCCGCCCGAGGTACAAGCCGAGAGCATCGAAGCCCTGCACAGCTGGATCGAAGCCGTGCGCAGCTTTCCCAAACCGGTCGTCGCGGCCGTCGAGGGCGCGTGTGCCGGCGCGGGATTTTCGCTCGCCCTGGCGTGCGACTTGGTCGTCGCTGCGCGCGACGCGGTGTTCGTGATGGCCTACGTGAACGTGGGGCTGTCGCCCGACGGGGGCGCGACCTGGCAGCTGCTGCGACAGCTGCCCCGCGCCACGGCCATGCAGATGCTGCTGCTGGGCGAGCGCGTGGGCGCGGAACGGTTACACCAGCTCGGTCTGGTCACATCCGTCAGTGCGCCGGGCGAAGCGTTGGCACAGGCGCTGCGCCTGTGCGAGCGGCTCGACGCCAAAGCGCCCAACGCGCTGGCCAGCATCAAGGCCCTGGCCAACGAGGCGCTGACGCAATCCTTGAGCGCGCAGCTGCGCGACGAGCGCGACCACTTCGTGCGCAACCTGCATCACGCCAATGCCGGGGAGGGCATTCGCGCCTTTCTCGACAAACGCCCCCCACACTATCGCTGACGGCCGCGGCCGACGCCCCACCGCCCGCGCCACGCTCAGCGTCACCGAGGAGACTCTCGCATGACCGTCCAGTCGCTCACACGACAGCCGCTCGACGAACCCATTCTGACAATGGAGGAACGCGAGGCGATCAACCATGGTCGCTGGTTTTCCAGCCTCTCTCCTTCCCTGCGACACGACATTCTGCGATGCGCTTTCGTCCGACGGTACCAAGATGGCGAGCTGATCGCCGCCCGCGGCGACCCGCCCACGGTGTGGAGCGCGGTCGCCAAAGGTGCCGTGCGCGTGAGCTCCACCTCGATCACGGGCAAGCAAATTACCCTGACCTACGTGGAGCCGGGGGTGTGGTTTGGCGACGTGGCGATGTTCGATGGCGACGCCCGCACCCACGACGCCTACGCGCACGGCCCCACGACGCTGTTGTGCGTGGCGCGCAGCGACTTTCGAAAAATCCTGGAGCAGCACGTCGAACTCTACGAGGCGTTGCTGCGCCTGCAGGCGCGGCGCATCCGCAC
>DYIC01000019.1:29495-34859 GCA_020723845.1 Hydrogenophaga sp. | reverse complement strand
CCCCCAAGCGACGATCACGTCGTCCATGGCGAGTTCGATGGGGATGGTGCGCGTCATCGACGAGCCGTCCGCCCCCTCGGCGAGCACATACTTGGCGCGCTTGCGGTCGATGCCGCACATGTCCAGCAGCGTCGACAGCAGCACCCCCGTCCATTCGGAGCAGCTGCACATGCCGTGCGTGTACTGCACCGTCGGCACGGCGACGTTGGCCCACTCCATCGCGGTGTTGGCGCCGCACTCCAGGAAGTGGATACGCGACACGCTGGGCAGGCGCATCAGCTCGTCCATCGTAAAGACACGCGGGCGCTTGATCAGGCCATCGTCGCCATGAATCATCAAGCGGTGACCTGAGGGGTCGATGTCCCACCAGCCTTGGTGGTGGCGCTCGAAGTGCAAGCCGCTGGGTGTGATGATGCCAAACAGCCCTTGCAACGGTGTGAAGCTAACCGACGCTTGCGACACGCGGGTCAGGCCCGGGCTCTCGCGGCGCTGCAGGTTGCTCTCCCACTTGCTGGGCATACCATAGCCTCGTGCCGCGACGGGCTGACCCAGACCCGTGGTGTGTTCGGGCAGCTTGAGGATGGCGTCCTCGCCCTCGGGAGCGGCAAGCGCTTTGCCCCCCACCACGGCCGAGGCTGCACCCGCCCCCATCGCCAACGCCTTGCCCATGAAGCTGCGTCGGGCCTTGCGGGCCTTCTCGAGCAGCTCCGGACTCAGATGATTCTCCGGCGCGGGCTGTACCCGGCCGATGACTTCACGGAGGTTGTCAGACACTGGTTTCTTCCTTTGATTCGACGGGGAATACCGACTCCAGCCCACCAGCGGTGCACCCCTGCCCCGAACCGGGGCGCACCTGCGCACGGCACACTTGCTGCGCGATCAGCCGACACAAGTCCCACTGCGGCGAGCGGGCAGCCCGGTAAAACACCCGACTGCCATCCCGACGACGCTCCAACAGACCCGCCTGGTGCAGTCGCGCCAGATGGCGCGATACATTGGGCTGCTCCAGACCCGTGATCTGCATGATGTCGTTGACGCAGCGCTCCTCGTCGCAGACCGCGTGCAGGATTCGCAACCGCGTCGGCTCCCCCAACAGACTGAAATAACGTGCGACCGACTCGTACATCGGCAGCAGCGCATCTGACGGAGAGGGCGACACCGAGGAATCCACGGCTGAAGTATATGATTGATTGCGAATATGGCGATTAGTGTAAACCCGAATGTTCGATGCCGATGAGCCGGTCTGCATCGGGACGCCAACGGTTCGACACCGTGTGCGCCCCGCGGCGCCCATCAGACGCCGTCGGTCAACCGCCCGGCGGTGAGCCGCAAGCGACGATCACAGCGCGCCGCCAGCTCCGCGTCGTGCGTCACCAGCACGAACGCTGTGCCCTGCGATCGCGCCAGTGACAACATTTGATCGAACACCGCGCTTGCCGTCTCGCGGTCCAGATTGCCCGTGGGTTCGTCGGCCAGCACGCACGCCGGCTGCGTGACCAGCGCACGCGCGATTGCCACGCGCTGGCGCTCGCCACCCGAGAGCTCGGCCGGCCGGTGCGCCAGCCGCTCGGCCAGGCCCACGCGCTCGAGCCACTGCGCCGCCTGGACGGCCGCGGCGCTGCGCGCCATGCGGCGTATCCACAGCGGCATGGCCACGTTGTCCTGGGCGCTGAACTCGGGCAACAGGTGGTGAAATTGATAAACGAACCCGAGGTGACGATTACGCACCTGCCCCTGCCGTGCTGGCGACAGGCGGTGCAACGCCTCGCCCAGCAGGTGCACCTCGCCGCTGGTGGGCGCATCCAGCCCCCCCAGCAGGTGTAACAAGGTGCTTTTGCCGGAACCCGAGGCCCCGACGATGGCCACCGTCTCGCCGGCGTGCACCGTCAAATCGACCCCGCGCAACACGGTCACGTCGAGCCGCCCCTCGCGAAAACGCTTGCACACGCCGCGGGCCTGCAACACGATGGAGCGGGCCTCACTCATAGCGCAGTGCCTCCGCGGGGTTGATGCGGCTGGCACGCCAGCTCGGGTAGAGCGTGGCAACGAACGCCAGCAGCAACGATACGATCGCCACCGGCACGATGTCGGCCGCCTGTGGGTCGCTCGGCATGCGGCTGATGAGGTAGATGTCCTGGGGCAGGAAGTTCACCCCCAGCAGCCGCTCCAGTGCCGGGACTAGCGTGTCGATATGGAAGGCCACGCCCAGGCCGAGTGCCAGGCCGATCGCCGTGCCCACGATGCCAACCGCTGCGCCCTGCACGACGAAGATCGCCATCACGCTCGTCGGACTCGCCCCCAGCGTGCGCAAAATGGCGATATCGGCGCGCTTGTCGGTCACGGTCATGACCAACGTCGAGACCAGATTGAACGCTGCCACGGCGATGATGAGCGTCAGGATGATGGCCATCATGCGTTTTTCGACCTGCACCGCGGCAAACCAGGTGCGGTTGGCACGCGTCCAGTCGCGCACGACGATGCCAGTGCCGAGCTCCGCCGCCAAACGCGCTTCCAGATCGATGGCCACCTCGCGCGCCGCCTGCATATCGTCCAGCCGCACGCGCACGCCCGTGGGGCCCGCGACGCGAAACAGCCGCTGCGCGTCGGCCAGGTGCACCAGCGCCAGCGTGGCGTCGTATTCGTAGTGGCCAGAATCGAACAACCCCACCACCGTCATCTGCCGCAAGCGCGGCACGACGCCAGCAGGCGTCAATTCGCCCGAGGGCACCACTAGCGTTACCGCGTCGCCGGGCACCACGCCCAGCGAACGCGCCAGCGCCGCCCCCAGCACGATGCCGAAGCGCCCCGGCTGCAGCGCCCCGAATGCGTGGGTGGCCAGATCCGCCCCCAGCGCCGTCACCGATGGCTCGAGCGCAGGATCGATGCCGCGGATCACGACGCCCCTCATGTCCTGGCCGCGCGCGAGCAGCCCCTGCGCGGCGACGAACGGTGCGGCCGCCTGCACGCGCGGGTGCGCACGCACCTGCGCCAGTACCGCGTCGGGGTCCGCCAGCGCGTCGCCCGAGGCGGACAGCACCTCCACATGGGACAGCACCCCCAACATACGGTCGCGCACCTCTTTTTGAAAGCCATTCATCACCGACAACACGATGATGAGTGCAGCCACCCCCAGCGCGATGCCCAGCATGGAGACGGCGCTGATGAAAGAGATGAAACCATTGCGGCGGGCTCCGCGGCCGGCGCGCGTGTAGCGCCAGCCGATCACCCATTCGTACGGTAGCGGCATGGGATGTTCCAAGATCAGCCCCGATTGTGCCGCAGCGCTTGCGCCACAATCGGGCCATGCCCGAGGTTCGTCACTGGATCATCGCCTACGCCGCCCCCCCCGACGGTACCGACATGCCCATCCCGCCGCTGCCAGCACTGCAGCGCTGGCTGGCGCGCGCCGTCCCGCACGCCTCTTACGACGGCGACCCCTGGAGCCTGACGCCCCCGCACGAACACGCGCTGGCGCGCGCGCTCGGCTGGTCCATCGAGGATGGACGCCTGCCTTGGGCCGCCTGGCACGCCGGGCGCGCGGGCGTCGCCTGCGCCTGGCTGTGGCCGTGTGCGTGGCAGGCAGGGCTCGACCATATCACCCTCATCCCGCCGCAGGCGCTCGATCTGCGTCCAGACGAAGCCGTGGCCCTGAAAGCGGCGTTTTCCCCCTACGCGGCGGAGGACGGCATCGCGCTCGACGATGACGGCAGCCCCGGGCGCTGGCTTGCCGAAGGCGACCTGTTCGACGGCTGGACGGGTGCCAGCCTGGACCGCGTGGCGCACCGCCGCGCCGATGTCTGGTGGCGCGACGCGGGCTCGCAACCCAGCGCACGGACGCTGCTGCGTCTGCTCAACGAGGCGCAAATGCTCTTTCACGACCACCCGGTGAATGCGGCGCGGGTGGCGCGCGGTGCGCTGCCGATCAACGGCCTGTGGATCAGCGGCGCTGGGCGCTGGCGTGGCGACGGACCGCGCCCCGCCGAGGCGAGCGTGCAACTGATCGACGCGCTGGTCGAACCCGCCACGCGCAGCGATGCGCCGGGCTGGGCCGCCGGCTGGCAGGCGTTGGAGCCCGAGCTGGCGAATTGGATGGCCGCGGCCGACGCCGATGGGCAGCCGCGCTGGCTGACGCTGTGCGGCGAGCGCGGCTGGCGCACCTGGCGGCTGGACCCCGGCGCCGACCCCGCGCCGTGCCCGCGGCGAGGCTGGCGCGACTGGTGGCAGCGGCTGTACGGTCGGCCAGCGACGCCGGCTGCGGCCGTGCTCGACTGGTGGAGCGGACTGTGAATATCACGGCGCGCGACATCCCACCGCGAGCCGCCTGGGCACTGGAGCAAGCGGGTACCCATCCGTTGCTCGCGCGGCTGTTTGCGGCGCGCGGCGTGCAACAGCCCGAGGAGGTGGACGACGACCTGGCACTGCTGCCCGCGCCCGATCAACTGCTGGGTGCCCGCGCCGCGGGCGAGCTGCTCGCCGATGCGCTGCAGCAGGGGCTGACCATCGGCATCGTGGCCGACTACGACTGCGACGGCGCCACCGCCTGCGCCACCGCATGGCGCGGCCTGCGCCTGCTGGGCGCGCCGCTGGGCTGGGACCGGGTACGCTATTTGGTGCCGGACCGCGTCCGCGATGGCTACGGACTGACCCCCACGCTGGCCGAGCGCGTGCGCGCGATGGGCGCCGACATCTTGCTGACCGTGGACAACGGCATCGCCAGCCTGGATGGCGTGGCGCACGCCCGGGCACTGGGGATGCAAGTGCTCATCACCGACCATCACCTGCCGCTGGTGGTGGACGGTGAGGTGCGCTTGCCGACGGATGCCGTCATCGTCAACCCCAACCAGCCGGGCTGCCCCTTCCCCAGCAAGGCGCTGGCGGGCGTGGGTGTGATGTTTTATGTGCTGTTGGCGCTGCGCGCCGAACTGCGCCGGCGCGGGGTTTTCGGTCCGCGTGACCAGCCGCGCCTCGACGGTCTGCTACCCCTGGTGGCGCTGGGCACGGTGGCCGACGTGGTACGGCTGGACGCGCACAACCGGCGCCTGGTGGCACAAGGGTTGCGCCGCATTCGCGCGGGCGCCCTACCACCCGGCATGGGCGCATTACTGGCCGCGGCCGGGCGCAGCGCCGCACGCGCCACCACCTTCGACCTGGGTTTTGCGCTGGCGCCGCGCCTCAACGCCGCCGGGCGTCTGAGCGACATGGGGCTGGGCATCGAATGCCTGATCACCGACGACCCGCAGCGCGCGCACGAGCTGGCGCGCACGCTGGATGGCATCAACCGCGAGCGACGCCAGGTCGAATCCGCCATGCGCGAGCAGGCGCTGCTGAGCATGGCCGAGCGCCACGGCGCCGACCTCGACCCCG
>DYIC01000019.1:8377-29395 GCA_020723845.1 Hydrogenophaga sp. | reverse complement strand
CCGGCGGACGGCCTGCCCGCATTCGAAGCCGCACTCCAGGCCGTGGCCCGCGACTGGCTTGACGCCGCGACACTGCAGCGCCAGCTCGACACCGACGGCCCCTTGCCCGCGGAGTGGCGACAGGTGGACACCGCCGACCTGCTCGACGCCCAAGTGTGGGGCCAGGGATTTGCCCCGCCGCTCTTCAGCGAAGAGGTCGAGGTACTCGGTCAGCGCATCGTGGGCGAGCGGCACTTGTCGCTGCGACTGCGCATCGGTAGTGACATGATCGACGGCATCTGGTTCGGCCGCACCGACCCCCTGCCGCGCCAGGCGCTGTTGGCGTACCGGATCGTCGCCGACGAGTGGCAGGGTCAGCGCCGCCTGCGCTGCGTCGTCGAGGGAGCGGCCGCTTGATCCTCGACGGCGTCCCGCTCGTGCACATCGACGACGACCTCGTGGTCGTGGACAAACCCGCCGGATTGCTGGCGGTGCCCGGCCGCGGCCCGGAGAAGGCCGATTGCGTGCTGCACCGGCTGCAGCGCCAACTGGGGCCGCTGGGCGTCGTGCATCGGCTCGACATGGACACTTCGGGCCTGATGGTGCTGGCGCGCACGGCAGCCGCGCAACGCACGCTGTCGATGGCCTTTGGCGCGCGCCGCGTGCACAAACGCTACGTGGCCGTCGTGGCCGGCATCCCCCTGCCACCGACCGCTCCCGACGGTTGGGGCGACATCCGCCTGCCCCTGATCGTGGACTGGCCGCGGCGCCCGCGCAGCAAGGTTTGTTTCCGCA
Source organism: Hydrogenophaga sp. (assembly GCA_020723845.1). Taxonomy (GTDB): domain Bacteria; phylum Pseudomonadota; class Gammaproteobacteria; order Burkholderiales; family Burkholderiaceae_C; genus Tepidimonas. Next base: position 28,621 of record DYIC01000019.1, on the reverse strand, counting down.
CCGGCAAACCCAGCCACACCCGCTGGTGCCTCTGCGGCACGGAACGCCACGGCCCCGCCTGGGCCGCGCGCGTTACGCTCGAGCCGATCACCGGCCGCTCGCACCAGCTGCGCCTACACCTGGCGGCGCTCGGCCACCCCATTCTGGGCGACCCCCTGTACGCCCCACCTGCGCTCGCGCGCGCCACGCCGCGCCTGCTGCTGCATGCCAGCGAACTCGCCCTGCCCCACCCGGCCCACGGCCAGTGGATGGCGTGGTGCAGTGCGTGTCCGTTTTGATCCCCTCCGCCCACGGGCAACGCCGTCACCACGCTGGCACCAGCCCGCCACACCGCTAGAGCGACGGATCGGCGACACCGCCCCCCACGAGACCAAGGCCGATCGCCTCGCGGAGGGCGCCCAGCGCTTGCTCGGCCGCCTTGCGGCCGGCGGCGATGGCCGGCGCTGCGCGGTGAAAATCCATCGCCGCGATGTCGGCCAGCATGGGGCGGATGACGACGTCGGCCGGCTCGCCCGCCAGGCGACTTTGGGTGATGCGCCACTGCACGATATTCATGCTGGTGACCATCACGTCCAACAACGAAGGCGCCTCGGGGCCTGTTTCGTCATCGCGGGCATCATCCGCCGAACGTCCGCGCAGTCGCCCCCACACCCCATCGAGCAGCCCGCGCGCGCGGCTGCGGCCGCGCCCCACCACCCGCTGGCGGCGGCGCATCAGGTCCCAGTTCAGGTCCACGGCGATGATGATCTCGGCCCCCATGGCGCGCGCCAGCGAGACCGGCACTGGGTTGACCAGACCACCGTCCACCAACAGCCGCCCCTGGGCGCGCGCTGGCGTGAATACCCCTGGGATGGCAATCGAGGCGCGCACCGCGTCGATCACCGGCCCTTGCTGCAACCACACCTCGCGCCCCGTGGCCAGGTCGGTTGCCACGCAGCCAAACGGTTTGGGCAAGGCTTCGATGCCGCCATCGACGAAGCGCTCGCGAAAAAACGCGACCAGCTTGCCGCCCTCGATCAGTCCGCCGCCCAGCTTGAGGTCGATCAGGCCCACCACCTGCTGCCAGCCCAGCGAGCGCACCCAGGGCTCGAGGCGGTCCAACTCGCCCGCCGCGTACGCCGCCCCCACCAGCGCGCCAATGGAGGTGCCGCAGACGATGTCGGGCTCGATGCCCACCTCTTGCAGCACGCGCAGCACGCCGATGTGCGCCCAGCCGCGGGCGGCGCCGCTACCCAGCGCCAGCCCGACGCGGGGACGGGCGCTGGCGGCCCCGGGGGCACGCACACGCGGGGCTTGCGAGCCGTCGGCCGGCACGGCGGTCACAGCAGCGGCACGCCCGTTTTGCTCTGGATGAACTCGCGCGTCACCCCCGGCGCCAGTTCCACCAGCTTCAGCCCCTCGGGCGTGACGTCCATCACACCCAGATCGGTGATGATCCGATCGACCACGCCCTTTCCGGTCAGCGGCAGCGTGCACTCGGGCAGGATCTTCAAATCCTCGGTGCCGTCCTTCTTACGCGCCACGTGCTCCATGAGCACGATCACGCGCTTGACGCCGGCCACCAGGTCCATGGCGCCGCCCATGCCCTTGACCATCTTGCCGGGGATCATCCAGTTGGCCAGGTCGCCCTTGTGCGTGACCTGCATCGCACCCAGGATCGACAGGTTGATCTTGCCCCCGCGAATCATGGCAAAGCTCTGGTCCGAGCTGAAGATGGACGAGCCGGGGATGCACGTCACCGTCTGCTTGCCGGCGTTGATCAGGTCGGGGTCCACCTCATCCTCGTAAGGGAAGGGGCCGATGCCCAGCATGCCGTTTTCGCTTTGCAGCCAGACCTCGATGTGGTCGGGCACGTGGTTGGCCACCAGCGTCGGGATGCCGATGCCGAGGTTGACATAGAAGCCGTCTTGCAATTCTTGCGCCGCGCGGGCGGCCATCTGGTCTTGGGTCCAAGGCATGGTCGGGCTCCTCACACTTTGCGGTCGCGGGTGGTGCGCTTCTCGATGCGCTTCTCGGGCGTGGGGTTGTGCACGATGCGGTGCACATAAATGCCGGGCAGGTGCACGTCGTCCGGGTCGATGGCGCCAGTGGGCACGATGCGCTCGACCTCGACGATGCAGATTTTGCCCGCCGTCGCCACCGCCGGGTTGAAGTTGCGCGCCGTGCGGCGAAAGCGCAGGTTGCCCGCCAAATCGGCCACGTCCGCCTTGACGAGCGATACGTCCGGAAACAGCGCCTGCTCCATGATGTACGTCTCGCCGTTGAAGGTGCGGTGCTCCTTGCCCTCGGCGACGATGGTGCCCACCCCGGTCTTGGTGAAAAACGCCGGAATGCCCGCGCCACCGGCGCGCAGCTTCTCGGCCAGCGTGCCCTGTGGCGTGAACTCGAGTTCCAGCTCGCCCGCCAGATACTGCCGCTCGAACTCCTTGTTCTCGCCCACGTAGCTGGAGATCATCTTCTTGATCTGGCGCGTCTCCAGCAGCTTGCCCAGGCCGAAGCCATCGACGCCCGCGTTGTTGGAGATGACCGTCAGGTTCTTCACGCCGCTGTCGCGCAGCGCGTCGATGAGCGCCTCGGGGATGCCGCACAGGCCAAAGCCGCCGACCGCGATGAGCTGCCCATCGGCCACCACGCCCTCGAGGGCGGCAGCGGCGCTGGGGTAAACCTTGTTCATGCTCGCACGCTCCTGTCCATAAAGTGGATAAGAACCGTACGATACTACGTCATCGTGTACGTAGGATTGCCTACGGTCCAACCCCAAGCCGTGACCCCGCCCCTGCCCACCCTAGACGACTACCGACTCGCCTTCGAGCTGGCACCGGTTGGGCTGGCCCTGTCGCGCCACCGCATCATGGTCGACTGCAACCAGGCCATGTGCGACATCTTTGGCGCCAGCCGCGAACAGCTCGTGGGCCAGAGCTTTCGCCTCCTGTATCCCAGCGCCGACGAGTTCGAGCGCATCGGCGAGCGCATCGCCCCCATCCTCAACGCCCACGGGCAGTACAGCGACGAGCGCATCATGCGCCGCGTCGGCGGGCGCTTTGCCGGGCAGACGTTCTGGTGCCACGTCAGCGGCCGTGCGCTGGATCGTGCCGATCCACACGCCGCCGGCATCTGGAGTTTCGAAGACCTCTCGGCGCGCCGACCGGTCACGGTCGCGCTCACCCCTCGCGAGCGCGAGATCGCCGCACTCGTCATGAAAGGACTGACGGCCAAACAGGCGGCCAAGGTGCTGGGCATCAGCCCGCGCACGGTCGAAGTGCACCGCGCGCGCCTGATGCGCAAGGTGCAGGCGCGCAGCACGGTGGAGCTGGTGCAACGGCTGCTGACCGGATGAGCCGACCGCTTGTCCCCGCCGCCTGTGGGCGAGGCTGTGGACAAACCGCCGAACAAACCGGGAAAGCCCGCCGCGTCAAGGCCTGCATCAGACTGCCCGTTTTTTCAGCAACCCGCGCTCGCTGCGGATCACTGCCGCGCCGTGCGCGCGTGCGTCGGCAGCGGCTGCGGGTGGCTCGTGCGCCAGGGGTTGATGTCGAGCCCACCGCGGCGCGTGTAGCGCGCGACCACACTCAGGCGAATGGGGCGGCAGCGCGTCCATATGTCCATGTAGATGCGCTCGACGCACTGCTCGTGGAACTCCTGGTGCTGACGAAAACTGACCAGGTAGCGCAGTAACCCCTCCTGGTCGATGGGCGCGCCGCTGTAGGCAATCTGGATGCTGCCCCAATCGGGCTGGCCGGTCACCAGGCAGTTGCTCTTGAGCAGGTCGCTCGTCAACACCTCTTGCACCGGGGGCTGGTCAGGGTCGGCACGCAACCACTCGGGCGCGGGCTGGTAGTCGGTGCAATCGACGTCGAGCCGATCCAGGCTCAAGCCGGGCAGGGTTTGCACCGTTTGCGCGCCCCACTCGTGCGGCAAGAGCAAGCGCACACCCACGCTGCCGGGCGCCTGGTCACTGCCGCGCCACAGCGCCTCGGCCAGATCGACGCGCAGGCGCTCGCGCACCGCCTCGGCACTCGCAAACGGCGTTTGGTGGTAGCTGTTGAGGTAGAGCTTGAAGGACTTGCTCTCGATCAGGTTGGGCGACTCGGCGGGGATGGTGAAGTGTGCGATGGCGACCTGCGGCTTGCCACGCGGGTTGAGCCAACTCAGCTCGAACGCCGTCCACAGATCCGCGCCGGTGAACGGCAGGGTGCCGGTGATGCCGATCTCGGCGCGCTTGGGCGCGCGCGGCAGTGGGCACAGCAAGGTAGGGTCGTAGTTGTCGATATACGTGCTGGCGCGGCCCAACGGGGCCTGCGCCAAGCCAGGCAAATCAGCCGCCGCGGCAGGGGGCGTCGCAGACAGGGACATCATCGGTTCAGGGAGTGAATTCGGACTCGCGCAGCCACTTGGTGGCCACCCATTTCTCGCCCTCCAGCACGGGCGCGCCGCCATGCAGCGTCAGCGTGGCGGGGTCGGGCTGGTCGTAGGCAAAAAAAACCGCATGCCCGCGCTGTGGCATCACCTCCAGCCCAACGTCTGGAAACGTGGTGCCACCGCCGCGCACCGGCTCGTTCAGGTAAATCACCAGCGTGGCCACGCGCTGCCCGCCACGCTCGGTGATGCGCGCGGTGCCAGGCGCATTGGGGTCGAAGTAGTCGTAGTGGGGTTTGTATTCCGCGCCTGGCCGGTAGCGCAGCACTTGCAACCCCTCGCCGTTTTCCACCGGCCAGTGCACCAGGCGGCTCAGGCGCGCCTCGATGCGCTGGATCAGCGGCGACTCGCCGCGACGAAAAAACATGCCATCGCTGGTGCGGTCGGCGTTGAGCTCCTCGCCACCGGTCTTGGTCTGCACGGTGCGCGAGCGCTTCAGGCGTGGCTCGGCGGCACGTATCAGCGCCGCGCATTCTTCATCCGACAAGACGTTGCCCAAAACCGCCAGCCGCGGCCGGCGCAGGCTCACGTGGACGGTGACGATACGGTCGCCCACGTCGATGGCGCGCGGCGATCCATCCAAGACCAGATGGGGCCGCACGGGTGCCGCGGGCGGCACCGGCTGCGGCAGCGTGCGCACGAACCCCTCCAGCGCGTCCTCCATGGCGTCGAGCGCCACGGCCTCCTCCCAACCGGCGGCGCGCATGGCCTGCAACACCGACTCCGGCGTGCAGCCGGCGCGTGCCTGTTGCACGATCCATGCCTTCAGCTCTGGGGTCACGTGCTGCGCCATGGCTGAATCTCCCGCGCCGCTCAGGCGGGACGCGCCTCGCGCCGGAACACCAACCGCTCGGGGGTGGAGACCTCGGGCGCGTAGCGGTAGCCCTCGCTGTCGAAGTCCTGCAAATCCTCGACACGGCTCGCGCGGTGCAACGCGGCCCAACGTGTCATGAGCCCACGCGCACGCTTGGCGGCAAAGCTGATGATTTTGTAGCCCGTACCGCGGCGCTCCTCGAAAACACAGGTCACCACGCGCGCCTGCAGTACGGCCAGGTCGACCGCCTTGAAGTACTCCTCGCTGGCCAGGTTGACGACGATACCATCGTCCTGTGCCACGCGCTCGTTGAGGTACTGCGCGATGCGGTCACCCCAAAATTGATAAAGATTGCGTCCGCGCGGCGTGGCCAGCCGGGTGCCCATCTCCAGCCGATAGGGCTGCATGCGATCCAGCGGCCGCAACACGCCGTACAGGCCGCTCAAGATGCACACATGCGCTTGCAGCCAGTCCAGGTCGTCTTCGCTCAACGAGCGCGCGTCGAGCCCCTCGTACACATCGCCGTTGAAGGCGAGCACCGCTGGGCGGCTGTTCTCGGGTGTGAAGACCGGCAGCCACGCCTGGTAGCGCGCCACGTTGAGCGCCGCGAGCGTATCGCTCAAATCCATCAGCTCCGCCACCTGCTGCGGCGAGAGGGTGCGCAGCACCTCGATGAGCTGCGCCGCCTCGGGGATGAACAACGGCTCGGTCGCGCGCTGCGTGGTCAGGGGCGATTCGTAATCCAGCGCCTTGGCGGGAGAGAGCAAAAAAATCATGCCCGTATCCTACCGCCAACGCGGCACCCCGCGCCAACGGCGTGCCCCCTCAATCGTTCAGGTCGCCAGCCAGGCTCGCCAGCGTCTCGGGCGGGATTTGCACGTGCGCCGGGTAGTGAGTGTGGTCGCACCCCAGCTTGACCGCCGCCCCCGCCTTGACCGCGGCGCGCATCGCGGGCGTGAGCTCGAAGCGCAAAAAGTGCACCGCCGAGGTCTTGTCCTCGGTTTCGCGGTCCAGGTCCTCGTCGGCGATGGCATAGACGCGACCGTGCCCCTCGATCTCGACGAACATGCGGTCCTCGATGCCGATCAGGCGCGCCAGCTCCCGACGCCGCTCGTGGACGTCGGGGTACTCGATCATGAGGGTCGCCTTCCAATTGGTGCCGTCGGGCACCAGTGGGGCATAAGCGTCGATCTCGTCCTGAATGCCCTCTTCCTCGAAGATTTTTTCGATGCGCAGCATCTCCTGGATCTGGTAGCGCATCGACAGCTCGCTCTCGAACTGCACACTCAAGTGCTCGCCCAGACGCACCGTGCGCAGCTTGCGGTGCGCGATCACCTCGGGCTTGTGCACCTTGCGCCACTTGGCATACGCTTCCAGTGGCATGAGCGTCTCGCGCGTGATCTTGCCGGTCAGTTGCATGGTGGTGATCATGGTCTCGCTCCAGTCGGATCGTCTCGGGCCTCGGACTCACTTCAACCCATACGCGGTGGCCAGCAGCGTCAGCGGATGCGCCAGCTGGGGGGTGCCCAACTGGTTGACCTCGAATCCCTGCGCGATGTGGTGCCCGCCCAGCGGGCAATCGGAGCTGATGTAATCCGGCGCACTGCCGTCCTTCCATTGCGCCATGGCCTTGAAAACGGGCTTGCCGATTTTCATCGCGACCGGGTGCGTCGCTTTCTTGACGCCATAGGTGCCGGCATGGCCCGAGCAGCGCTCGATCGTCTGCACCTGCGTGCCCGGAATGGACTTGAGCAGCTCCTCGGTGCGTCGGCCGATGTTTTGCACCCGGCCGTGACAGGGGATCTGATAGCTGACCTTACCCAGTGGCCGCGGGAAGTCGGTCTTGAGCAACCCGTCGCGCCGGCGCGCGGTCAGGTACTCGAACGGATCCCACATGGCTTCCTTGACCGCCTGCACGTCGGGATCGTCCGGAAACATGAGCGGGATCTCTTGTTTGAACATCAGCGTGCAGCTCGGCACCGCGCTCAGGATCGCGTAGCCCTCACGCGCATAGCGCGCCAGCACCGGAATGTTGGCCTCCTTGGCCGCCGCCACGGACTGCAGATCGCCCAGCTCCAGCTTGGGCATGCCACAGCAGCGCTCTTTCTCGACCAGCGTGTACGCAATGCCGTTGTGCGCCAGCACCCGTAGCAGGTCCAGGCCGATGCCGGGTTCGTTGTAGTTGACGTAGCAGGTCGAAAAAATCGCCACCTTGCCCGGCGTGCGCTCGCCGTCGATCGCCTGGGAGGTCGGTGACTCGGGCGCGGCGCGGCGGAAGGTCTTGGCGGCCAGCTCGGGCATCCACGCGTCGCGGTGCACGCCCAGGGCGCTCTCCATCAACGCCCGCGCGGGCTTGGTACGGTTGACGGCGTTGACCGTCTGCACCACGATCGGGATGCCGGCCAGGCTGCCGTGCACGTCGGTGGAGGCCAGAAACTTCTCGGCCGCTTTGACCTTGCCCTGGCGAAACTTGATCGCCTTGGCACGCAGCATGGTGTGCGGAAAGTCCAGGTTCCACTCGTGCGGCGGCGTATACGGACACTTGGTCATGTAGCACAGGTCGCACATGTAACACTGGTCGACCACTTTCCAGTAGTCGGCCTTATCCACGCCGTCGAGTTCACCGGTCTTGCCCTCGTCGATCAGATCGAACAGGGTCGGAAAGGCCGCGCACAGGCTCACGCAGCGACGACAGCCGTGGCAAATGTCGAAGATGCGCTCCAGTTCGGCGAAGCACTTGTCCTCGTCGTAGAACTCGGGATTCTTCCAGTCCAGCGGGTGTCGGGTCGGGGGCTCGAGGTTGCCTTCGCGCGCCATGGCGGGTGTCTCCTGAAGGGGGCCGCCGTGGGTCCGGCGGCTCGTTGTGCAAAAACCGGCCCGCGGGGGATTGGCGCCCGCCACCCGCGGCGGATGGCGCACAGCGACGGCCCCGCGGGTTACCGGGGTGGCGGATCAGTCGACCAGTTCGGCCAGCGCCTTGGCATAGCGGTTGGCATGCGAGCGCTCGGCCTTCGCCAGCGTCTCGAACCAGTCCGCGATCTCGTCGAAGCCTTCCTCGCGCGCGATCTTGGCCATGCCGGGGTACATGTCGGTGTACTCGTGCGTCTCGCCGGCCACGGCGGACTCGAGGTTCTGGCGCGTGGTGCCGATCGGCATACCGGTGGCCGGGTCGCCCGATTGCTCCAAAAACTCCAGATGGCCATGGGCATGGCCCGTCTCGCCTTCGGCGGTGGAGCGGAACAGTGCGGCGATGTCGTTTTGACCCTCGACGTCGGCCTTGTTGGCGAAGTACAGGTAACGGCGGTTGGCCATCGATTCGCCCGCGAAGGCGTCTTTCAAGCACTGCTCGGTTTTGGAACCTTTGAGTTGCGGCATGGTTGTCTCTCCTGGTAGGGTGGTATCTCGAATGCGCCACCGACCACCATAGTCAGCGGCACGGAGCAACCATACCCTCAGGGCTCGCTGACGTCCAGCGGCTCGCGTCTATGCCGTTCATTGAGGGGATCAATCACGGCGTCATCCGTGCGTCACATCGACCCCGCCTTCTACAATCAGGGTTTTTGCCCCGCCGTGGGGCGCGCCCTCCCATCTGCTTTGTCGATCGCCATGTCCGATTCCGTTGCCCAACCCGGCCTGCAGAGCCTGTCCAAATCGTTCGACCCCGCCGCCGTGGAGCGCCGCTGGGGCCCCGAGTGGGAAGCGCGCGGCTACGGCTGTGCCGGCTGGCGCGGCACTGGGCAACCGCAGCCCGATGCGCCAGCGTTTGCCATCCAGCTGCCGCCACCCAACGTCACCGGCACGCTGCACATGGGGCATGCGTTCAACCAGACCATCATGGACAGCCTGACGCGCTACCACCGCATGCGCGGCGCGAACACGGTGTGGATTCCCGGCACCGACCACGCCGGCATCGCCACCCAGATCGTGGTCGAGCGGCAGCTGCAGGCGCAAGGGCTCACCCGGCACGACCTCGGGGCCACGCCGGAGGAGGCGCGCAAAAATTTCGTCGCGCGCGTGTGGGAGTGGAAAGAAAAGAGCGGCAACACCATCACCCAGCAGATGCGCCGGCTGGGCGACAGCGTGGACTGGAGCCGCGAATACTTCACGATGGACGAGCGGCTGTCGCGCGTGGTCACCGAGACCTTCGTGCGCCTGTACGAACAGGGGCTGATTTACCGCGGCAAGCGCCTGGTCAACTGGGACCCGGTGCTCATGAGCGCGGTGTCGGACCTGGAGGTCGAAAGCGAGGAGGAAGATGGCCACCTGTGGCACATCGCCTACCCGCTGGCCAGCGGCGAAGGCCAGCTCGTCGTGGCCACCACACGCCCCGAAACCCTGCTGGGCGACGTCGCCGTCATGGTGCATCCCGACGACGAGCGCTACGCCCACCTGGTGGGGCAGTACGTGAAGCTGCCGCTGTGCGGGCGCGAGATTCCCATCATCGCCGACGCCTATGTCGATCCCAGCTTCGGCACTGGCGTGGTCAAAGTCACGCCCGCGCACGACCCCAACGACTACGCGGTGGGCCAGCGCCACGCGTTGCCGCTCATCCCCATCTTCCACCTGGACGCCACGGTCAACGACAACGCCCCGGCCGCGTACCGGGGGCTGGATCGCTTCGAGGCGCGGCGGCGCGTGCTCGCCGACCTGCAAGCCGCCGGGCTGCTGGTGGCCACCCGCCCCCACCGCCTGATGGTGCCGCGCTGCGCGCGTACTGGCCAGATCGTCGAGCCGATGCTGACCGACCAGTGGTTCGTCGCCATGACGCGGATCAGCCCGCAGGATCCCAGCGGCAAGAGCATCGCGCAAAAGGCCATCGACGCCGTCGCCAGCGGGCAGGTGCGCTTCGTGCCTGAGAACTGGGTCAACACCTTCAACCAGTGGATGGCCAACATCCAGGATTGGTGTATCAGCCGCCAACTTTGGTGGGGCCACCAGATTCCGGCCTGGTACGACGCCGAAGGCAACGTCTATGTGGCGCGCAGCGAGGCCAACGCCCAGGCTCAGTTCGACGCCTACCTGGCACACCTGAGCCCCGCGCAGCGCGAGCCACTGCGCCAGGCGGGCCTGCGCCGCGACCCCGACGTGCTCGACACCTGGTACTCCAGCGCGCTGGTGCCGTTTTCCACGCTGGGCTGGCCCGACAGCCTCGACGATCCCCAACCGCTCAAGGACTACGACCTCTACCTGCCCAGCACGGTGCTGGTCACGGGCTACGACATCATCTTCTTTTGGGTGGCGCGCATGATCATGATGACCACCCACTTCACGGGGCGCGTGCCGTTTCGCCACGTCTACATCCATGGTCTGGTGCGCGACGCCCAGGGCCGCAAAATGAGCAAGAGCGAAGGCAACGTGCTCGACCCCGTGGACCTGATCGATGGCATCGACCTGCCGACGCTGCTCGAGAAGCGCACCACCGGCCTGCGCAAGCCAGAGACGGCACCGGCCATTCGCCGCGCCACCGAGAAAGAGTTCCCGCAGGGCATTCCCGCGTACGGCGCCGATGCACTGCGCTTTACCTTCGCCGCGTTGGCGTCGCTTGGGCGCAGCATCAACTTCGACAGCAAGCGCTGCGAGGGCTACCGCAACTTCTGCAACAAGCTCTGGAACGCGACGCGCTTCGTGCTCATGCACTGCGAGGGCCACGACTGCGGCCTGGCCGAGCACACGCCCGACCAGTGCGCGCCGGGCGGGCCGTTCCACGGCTATTTGAGCTTCTCCGCGGCCGATCGCTGGATCGTCTCGCGCCTGCAACGAGTGGAGGCCGCCGTCGCGCAGGGATTTGCCGACTACCGGCTCGACCTGGTGGCCAATGCCATCTACAGCTATGTCTGGGACGAGTTTTGCGACTGGTACCTGGAAATCGCCAAGGTGCAGCTGCAAACGGGCGACGCGGCGCAACAGCGTGCCACCCGTCGCACGCTCATCCGCACACTGGAGACCGTGCTGCGGCTCGCGCACCCCATCATCCCCTTCATCACCGAGGAGCTGTGGCAAAAGGTGGCGCCCGTCGCCGGACGCGCTGGCCCCTCGGTGAGCATCGCCCCCTACCCCGAGGCGCAGCCGCAGCGCATCGACGAGCACGCCGAGGCCGAGGTCGCCCGCCTGCAAGCGATGGTGGAGGCGTGCCGCCGCCTGCGCGGCGAGATGGGCGTCTCACCCGCGCAGCGGCTGCCGCTGTATGTCGTGGGCGAGAGCGCCTTCGTGCAGCGCTGGCAAGCCGTGCTGCAGGCGCTGGCCAAACTGAGCGAAGTGCGCCTCTTTGCCGATGAAGCAGCGTGGGCCGAGGCGGCACAGGCCGCCCCCGTGGCAGTCGTGGGCGAGGCCCGCCTGTGCCTGTTCATGGCTATCGACGTGGCAGCCGAGCGCGCCCGGCTGGACAAAGAAATCGCTCGCCTGCAAGGCGAAATCGCCAAGGCGCAGGGCAAATTGGCCAACGAATCGTTCGTCGCGCTCGCACCGGCTGCCGTCATCGAGCAGGAGCGCCAGCGCCTGGCCGACTTCAGCGCGACGCTGACCAAAGTGCAGGCGCAGCGCGCGCGTCTGGGCGACTAAAAGAACGCCTCAGCCGGTGGCGCGTTGCGCGCAGTGGAAAAAAGCAACGGCCCGTCCATGGGCCGTTTGACCGGAGGTACCAGCGGCTTCGGGGTGGAATACCCCGGCACAGCCATCAGGCACCGAACACTCAGCGACGCTTGAGGATCGACACGTAATCGGACCCGATCGTTTCCTGGTGCAGCAGCTCGTTGCCCGTTTGCTTGGCAAAGGCCTGAAAGTCGCGCACCGACCCGGCATCGGTGGCAATTACCTTGAGCACTTGACCGCTGGCCATCTCCGCCAGCGCTTTCTTGGCCTTGAGAATCGGCAGCGGACAGTTCAGCCCGCGCGCGTCCACTTCACGGTCGATATTCATCAATCGCAACTCCGTTTAGAGCCAGCCATTTTACGGTGGCACCCCGCGCCTTGCCGCCTCGACAGGAAAAACCCCATCAGGGATAACCCGTTCATGCCGGGAATACCCCGGTCGAGAGGTAGCGATCGCCGCGGTCGCACACCACGAAGACGATGGTGGCGTTGGCCTCGCGCTGGGCGATTTGTTGCGCCACCCAACACGCCCCAGCGGCCGAGACGCCGGCGAAGATCCCTTCCTCGCGCGCCAGGCGTCGGCACATCTCCTCCGCATCGGCCTGGCTGACGTACACCAGCTCATCGACGCCGGACGGGTCATAGATCTTGGGCAGATATTCCGGCGGCCACTTGCGGATGCCGGGAATGCGCGAGCCCTCAGCCGGTTGCGCCCCGATGATGCGAATGGCGGGGTTTTGCTCCTTCAGATAGCGCGATACCCCCGTAATCGTGCCTGTGGTGCCCATGGCGCTGACGAAATGCGTGATGCGCCCGCCCGTCTGCCTCCAGATCTCGGGGCCCGTCGTTTCGTAGTGGATGCGCGGGTTGTCGGGGTTGGCAAACTGGTCCAGCACCTTGCCCTTGCCGGCCTTTTCCATCTGCTCGGCCAGGTCGCGCGCGTACTCCATGCCCCCGCTCTTGGGCGTGAGGATGAGCTCGGCGCCAAACGCCTTCATCGTCTGCGCGCGCTCGATCGACAAGTCTTCCGGCATGATGAGCACCATGTGGTAGCCGCGGATGGCCGCCGCCATGGCCAACGCGATGCCCGTGTTGCCGCTGGTCGCTTCGATCAGGGTGTCACCAGGGCGGATCTCGCCGCGCTCCTCGGCGCGCCGGATCATCGACAGCGCGGGGCGATCCTTGACCGAGCCGGCCGGGTTGTTGCCCTCGAGCTTACCCAGCACGACGTTGCCGCGCGCGCGGTTGTCGGGCTCACCGATGCGCTGCAACGCCACCAGTGGGGTGTTGCCCACTGCATCCTCGATGGTGGGGTAGCGTCGCGGCGCACGGCGGCGGGGCGCCGGTGAAGGGGTAGAACGATCGGTCGTCAACGGTGGAGCCATGGAACGCTTCGTATCGGATGGAGCTGACGCCCAGGCGGCGTCAACTGAGGGTTTGAACTGTGCCATAATTTTGGCCTTGTGCGCCGGAGTGGCGAAATAGGTAGACGCAGCAGATTCAAAATCTGCCGGTGGCGACACCGTGCCGGTTCGAGTCCGGCTTCCGGCACCAAACACCCTAGGCCGATCGTCAACCGATCGGCCTTTTCTATGGCGTGTCAGGCACCGACGAAACCCCAACCCTCCTGCACCGTGGGGTAGCGCAGCCGCAGCCCCAGCTCGCGCCCCATACGCTCGTTGCGCAATCGGCGGGATTCGCTCATGAACGACAACAGCATCAGCGGCAGCCGCTGCTCGGCGCCGTCGCGTGCCACACGCGGTGGGCGCGGCAGCCCAAACCCATCGGCCAACAAGTCGAAATAGTCGCCCATTTTGAGCTGCGTGTCGTCGCAGACGTTGACCACACGCTGGGGCCCACCCCGCCACAGCGCGCGCACGCAAGCACGCGCCAAGTCGTCGGCATGGATGTGGTTGGTGTAGACGTCGTCCTCGGGCCGCAGCACCGGGGTGCCTCGCTGCAGGCGCGGCAGCGGACCGTCGGGCCGGTTCGGCGCGTAAATGCCCGGGATGCGCAACAGCGTCACGCGTGCGCCCGTCATGCGCCCCCAAAACCGCCACTGGCGCTCTGCGTCCAACCGCCGCCACGCCCGCGGGGTGGCGGGTGCGGGCATGCGGGTTTCGCTCACCCACTGCCCACCACAGTCGCCATAGACACCGCTGGTCGATCCGTACACGAGCACGGCCGGCGGTTGGCGCAATGCCAGCGCCTGCGCGAGCGCACGCGAGCGGGGGTCGCGCCGCCAGTCGGTCAGTCCCTCGCTCGGCGGAGGCGCCAAATGCAGCACCCGGTGCGCCAAGCCCGCCAGCCGCTGCAGCGTTGGCGGATCGTCGAGATCCCCGCGCAGCGGTGTGATACCGGCAGCGCGCAACAGCGGCACGCGCTCGGGCGACGACGTCAATGCCAGCAACCGCACCCGCCCGGACAGCAGGCGCGCGCTGCGCAGCCCCACGTCGCCGCAGCCCACGATCAATACGCGCTGGCGCCGAAACCGCGCCGGCAGCGCTCCCCCGAATCCATGGAACATGCGCATCCTTTCCCCATGCGCCCCTGGGGCGCCATGGCATTTGCGACAATCGATGTTATCTCTCAGTCTCGTTGGGCCGCTACGGCCACCTTGCCAGTATGACCTTTACCATCACCGTCGAACCCAGTGGCCGCACCTTTGCGGCGACGGAAAGCGAAACCCTGCTGGCTGCCGCCATTTGCCAGGGTATCGGCCTGCCCTACGGCTGCAAGGACGGCGCCTGCGGCTCATGCAAATGCCGCAAGCTCGCCGGCACCGTCACGCACGGCCCGCACCAGTCCAAGGCGCTCAGCGCCGAAGAAGAAGCCGCCGGCCTGATCCTGACCTGCTGCGCCATCGCGCACAGCGACGTGGTGATCGAGTCGCGCCAAGTCACCGAAGCCGGCGCCTTCCCCGTCAAAAAGTTGCCAGTGCGCGTGCAACAACTCGAGCGCGCCGCCCCCGACGTGATGATCGTGCGCCTGCAGCTGCCCGCCAACGACACCTTTCAGTACCACGCCGGGCAGTACGTCGAATTTTTGCTGCGCGACGGCGCGCGCCGCGCCTACTCGATGGCCAACGCCCCGCACACCAGCCAAGCGGGCACGCCCTTCCTCGAGCTGCACATCCGGCACATGCCGGGCGGCAAGTTTACCGACCATGTATTCGGCGCACTCAAAGAAAAGGACATTCTGCGCATCGAGGGGCCGTTTGGCAGCTTTTATCTGCGCGAGGCATCGGACAAACCGATCATCCTGCTCGCGTCGGGCACGGGCTTCGCGCCCATCAAGGCCATCGTGCAGCACATGCAGCACAAAGGCATCGTGCGGCCCACGTGGCTGTACTGGGGGGGACGTCGCCCGCACGACTTGTACCAAGACGCCTGGATCCGCGAGGCAGCAGCCGCGCTGCCGAACCTGACCTACGTCCCCGTGGTATCCGACGCCCTGCCCGAGGACGGCTGGTCGGGTCGCACCGGCTTCGTGCACCAGGCGGTGTTGGCCGATCACCCAGACCTCTCGGGCTTCGAGGTCTATGCGTGCGGCGCGCCCATCGTGGTGGAATCGGCTCGGCGCGACTATGCGGCGGCCGGCCTGCCCGAGGACGCGTTCTACGCCGACGCCTTCACTTCCGAAGCCGACAAGGCGTCTGCCTGAGGGGTTGGCCGTGGCAGCGCCTCGCGGTGCGGTCAGCCCTCGGCCAGCAACCGTTTGACGTCATCGGCCAGCGCCTGCGCACCGCTGCCATAGCGGTGGTACAGGCGCAGGCGGCCCTGGGTATCGTAGACGTAACTGCCGGCCGAGTGGTCCATGGTGTAGCTGGTCGGCGTCGAGCCCTCGACTTTTTTGTAGTACACCTTGAACGCCTTGGCCAGCGCGGACAGCTCCTGCGGCTCGGCCCGCAGCGCCAAAAACGTGGGGTCAAAACTGGCCATGTACGCGCGCATCAACTCGGGCGTGTCGCGTTCGGGGTCGACGCTGATGAAAATGCCCTGCAGGCGCGCCCCATCGGCACCGAGCAGCCGTTTGGCCTCGGCCAGCTCCGCCAGCGACGTCGGGCACACATCCGGGCACTGGGTGTAGCCAAAAAATACCACCACGACCTTGCCGCGAAAATCGGCCAGCGTGCGGCGCTGGCCATTTTGATCCGGCAAATCGAAGCCCTGGGCGTAGTCAGCCCCGGTGAGGTCGATGCCGTGAAAGGCTGGGGGACGCTCGCCGCAGCCCCCGAGCCACCCCGCCCCCAACGCCAGCAACGCCCCCCCAGCGCCGCCAAGCAGGCGCGCAAGCGCACCACGCCGGGGGACGATGTGCGGTTCTGATGGGGGGCGGGGATCCGCGCGTGTCGGTCGTGTCATGGGATCATGATCAGGTAATGGTCCACCAGCATGGCCGCAAACAGCAGCGACAGGTGGATAAGGGAAAAGCGGAACGTCTGGCGCGCCAGCGCGTCCGAGTAGTCGCGCCACAGGCGCCAGGCATGGAAAACGAACCCGGCATTGAGCACGACGGCGGCCACCAAATACAGCCACCCATTCATGCGCAGCAGATACGGCAGCAAGCAGGCGGCAAACAGGATCAGGGTGTAGAGCAGGATGTGCAGGCGCGTGAATTCGGACCCGTGCGTGACGGGCAGCATGGGCAGGCCAGAGCGGCGGTAGTCATCGACCCGGTACAGCGCCAGCGCCCAAAAGTGCGGCGGCGTCCACAGAAAAATGATGAGGAACAGCACCAGCGCCTCGGCCGTGACGGTGTTGGTCATCGCCGCCCACCCCAACACGGGGGGCATGGCGCCCGATGCACCACCGATGACGATATTTTGCGGCGTCAACGGCTTGAGGATGACGGTGTAGACGACGGCATAGCCGACGAAGGTGGCGAGCGTGAGCCACATCGTCAGCGGATTGACCGCGACGTACAGCAGCACCGAGCCCGCCGCGCACAACAGCGCCGAAAACACCAGCGCTTGGCGCTGGCTCAGCTCGCCCCGGGCCGTGGGCCGCCACGCGGTGCGGCGCATGCGCGCGTCGATGTGTTGCTCGATCAGGCAATTGAACGCCGCCGCCGCGCCCGAGACCATCCAGATCCCCACACAGGCCACGGCCATCGTGCCCCACTGCTGCGCGCTGGGCCAACCCGGCACCGCCAGCACCATACCGATCAGCGCGCAAAAGACGATCAGTTGGATGACGCGCGGCTTCATCAACACGTAGTACTGTCGCCAGGTCGACGGCAGTGGCGCCCCGGTGGCGGTGTGCGGCGTGCTCATGCCCGCCCCTCCTGCCACACCGAGGCTGTCATCGGCGCCGTGGCTGGTTTGGCACGAGCCGGATACGCCGCGGCCAGCCACCCCGCCAGCAGCGTGACCAACAGCGCCGCACCGCCCGTGTGGGCCACGGCCGCCACTAGCGGCCACTCCAGCACCACGTTGCTCAAGCCCGTCAACAGCTGCCATGCGCCCAACCCCCACAACCACGCGGCATGCCGGGTCAGGCCCGCGCGATGCAGCGCCCAGCCTACCCCCAATAGCACTGCCAACACCCCATAAGCGAACAACCGGTGTACGTAGTGGATGGCGGTCAGCGCGGCAAACGGCAGCGCGTCGCCGCTGCGCAATTCACCCAGTGGGCGCCAGAGCTCGAAGCCGCGCGCAAAATCCATTTCGGGCCACCAACTGCCCTGGCAGGTCGGAAAATCGCGGCACGCCAGCACCGCGTAATTGGTGCTGACCCACCCCCCCAGCGCCACCTGTAGCGCCACCAGCGCGAGCAGCCCCCACAACGCCAGCCGCAGGCCGGGGCCGAGCGCGCCTGCCTGCTGGGTCAGCGCGTCGGCCTGGCCGAAGCGCACCGTTTGCAGCCGCAGCAGGGCCAGCAGCGCCAACCCGCCCATCAGGTGCAACGTCACGATGGCCGGGAACAGCTTCATCGTCACCGTCAGCGCCCCGAATGCGCCCTGTATACACACCCACACCAGCGACACCCACGGCCACAGCGCGGGCACGGTCGGGTCGCGCCGACGCTCGATCAGGCTGGCCACGGCCATGACCAGAATGAGTACCCCTACCGAGGTGGCAAGATAGCGGTGGATCATCTCGATCCACGCCTTGGAAAACGTCACCGGCCCCGTCGGCATCGCGGCCTGCGCGGCGGCAATATCCGCGTGCGCGCCGATCGGCGACGCTGCCCCGTAGCAGCCCGGCCAGTCTGGACACCCCAGGCCGGAGTCGGTGAGCCGGGTGAATGCCCCAAACAGCACCAAGTCGAACGTCAAAAACAGCGTCAGGGCGCTCAGCAGCCGCAGTCGTTGCCGCGTGCTGGCCCCGCGCGCGCGCAGCCACACCCACGCCAGTGGCCCGGCGGCGATCAACAGCCCCAGAATCATGAGCCGAAATACCGGCGTCCAGTCGGTCCACGTTTCCATACTCACCTCAGGGCCGCCCCGGCCGGTCCCACGAGCTCGACGCCCGCATCAGGCGCTCCAGGTCGCGCCGCATCTTCGACGGATCCGCGTTGGGCGGAAAGCGCATCATCCAGTTGCCCAGCGGATCGACCACGTACAAGTGATCGGCCAGCCGCGCCCCCGGCGCGGGCTGCAGCCACGTGGCCAGCTGCGCCTCGTCGACCCATAGCACGGTCGCCGTCTGCAGGGCGGCCCGCAGCCGCTCGGGGTACGCGCGGTCGCCGGTGCGCAGCCACACCCAATCCATGCGCTCCTTGTCCTTGCCCAAACCTTCGCGCAACTGCCGCTGCAGGTACAGGTGCCGCTCGCACTGCGCGTCACACGCGCTGTCGGCCACGCTGATGAACAGCCACTGGTGCATCAACGCCGTCAGTGGCACCTCGCGCCCCTGCGCGTCCACCGCCACGATAGGGGGCAGTGGCCGCTGCGGCTCGATCAGTTCGCCATAGTTACGCCGTCCTTCGGGGCGAATCACATAGTACGTGAAGTACGACGCGATGACGGGCGACGCGCTGACCAGAAACAGCAAAAACATCTTCCAGCGCCCACGGCGCGTCGCTGCCACGTCGCGGGCCAGACCGGCCCCGGGTGACGGCAAGCTGTGCACGGTCAGCGTCAGGGGCTGGTCGAGCGCACCAGCGGGTGCTGCGTCAACGCGCGCGGCGCCGGGGGGAGACGAATTGGAACCAGACATACAAAACGCCAATCAGGGCGGCAAGCCCAAACCACTGAACCGCGTACCCGACGTGCTTGGCGGGATCGACCGCCACCACCGTCCACTCACGCAGCAACGGCGTGCCATCCGCTGCCGACTCGGGCGGCGCGCTCTGCTGCACCGATGCGGGCACCAGCACCAAGCGCCACTGCTCGCCCCACGCGTCGATGTCGATATTCTGCCGGATCGGGCCAGCCGCATCGGGGCCCAGTTGAAATAGCCGCGAGGGAGGCGGGGCGAGCCGCCCCTCGACCGTCACCACGCCATCGGGTGTGCGCAACGGTGGCACGGCGGTGCGATCGTCCGCACGGCGAGGCACCCAGCCACGCTGCACCAGCAGCCCCGGCCCCCCGCCCTCGGGCATCAACGGCGTCACGACGATGAAGCCCGCGCGGCCTTGCATCGGCCGATTGTCCAGATACACCGTCGCCTCGGGCACCCAACGCCCGCGCAGCTGCACCGCTCGCCCGTGCCAGGCAGGCAGCTCCCCCGCCTCGAACGCCCGGTGCACGTCGCCCCAATCGGCGGCGGGCTGGCCGACTTGCGCCAACTGCTGCGCCAGCAGGGTGCGCTTTTGGTCGGCACGGCCGAGCTGCCAAACGCCCAGCGACACCGTCAGCGCAAAGCCCACCACCGCTGCCAGGGTCACCCCCAGCGAACGCCCTGTCCGTACGCGTTTCATTCGATAATTCCAGCCATGAAATATTTGGTCGCCGTCGCTTTCGTGGGCATCGTGGGTGCGCTGGGTGCCGCGTTGGCGGCCATGATGAAGGGCGACTCCAGCAGCGGGGATGCGCAACGCTCGCGCCGCATGGCACGGGCGTTGACGGTGCGCATCGGCTTGTCCATCGTGCTGTTTCTGTTGATTTTGTTTAGCCATTGGATGGGCTGGATCCAACCCACCGGCTTGCCCACCACCCCGTGACGGTTCACCCGGATTCCCGGGCCATCCGCGCCACCGCACCCCCACACAAACGAAGAAAGCGCCCGCAGGCGCTTTCTTCATGGCTGCTGCGCCCGTGGGTCACATCCAGTACACCAAAACGTACAGGAACAGCCACACCACGTCGACGAAGTGCCAATACCACGCCGCGCCTTCGAAACCGAAATGGCGATCCTTGGTGAAATGGCCCTTTTGCAGCCGCAGCGTGATCACCAGCAGCATCAGCATGCCCACGAACACGTGAAAACCGTGGAAACCCGTGAGCATGAAGAACGTCGAACCGAAAATGCCCGAGCTGAG
>DYIC01000019.1:0-8277 GCA_020723845.1 Hydrogenophaga sp. | reverse complement strand
GGCACCGAGTGCGCACGCGCCCACCACAGCGCGGTGAAAAAGGCGCCGAAAAACATCACCTCGCTGAAGATGAACCAGCTCATGCTCCAGCGGTACGAAATGTCGATCTTACGGCTGTACAAGCCGCCTTCGCTCTCGGCCACGGCGTCGCGGAACCACTGGTACAGCACCACCAGCCACCACGCCAGCCCGAAAGCCAACGACCATTTGCCCCACTCGACGCCGTTGATCCACTGACCGGCGCCAAGGATGACGAAAAACAGCCCGAAGGCCGCCATGGCGGGGTGCCGCGACAAACCCGGCACGTAGTAGTACGGCGTGTTGCCGTGTGTGGTTGCGGACATGCTCACTCCTCTTGGTATCGAATCGTTGGTCGTTGACAATCGACGTCTGGCGTCACGGCGAAACCACCCAGCGCACGATCGACATCAGCGCGATGATGAAGACCAGCGTCAGCACCACCGCCGTCACCATGACCGCGATGGGGTTGAGCCGCTGGACGTCCTGCTCGAAGTCGGACCGACGGCGCAAACCGATGAAGCTCCACAGCACCGCCTTGACGGTGCCCCACCAATCGATCGGTCGCCGATGCGCAGGGGTGCCCTTCACGACGCACCTCCCGTTGCCGTCGGCAGTGCCGCCGTGGGCGCCGCCGGGGTGGGTGTGCCGACTTCGAAGAAGGTGTACGAAAGCGTGATCGTCTTGACGTCTTTGGGCAGTTTGGGGTCGATGACGAACGCCACCGGCCACTCTCGCCGCTCACCCGGGGCCAGCGTGTACTGGTTGAAGCAAAAACACTCCAACTTGTTGAAGTGGTTGGCCGCCTGCCGTGGGGCGTAGCTGGGGATCGCTTGCGCCGCCATGGTGCGGTTTTGCACGTTTTGAAACTCGTACATCACCGTGGCCAGCTGCCCGGGATGAACCTCCATCGACCGGACCGCCGGCTTGAAGTGCCAAGGCCCACGCACGTTGGTGTCAAACTCGACCGTGATGGTGCGCGAGGTATCGACCTGGGTATTGACCGGATCGACGCGCGACTTGCCAGGCACCTGCTTCTCCCCGAGCGCCAGGATATTGATGCCGGTCACCTCGCAAATGGCGCGGTAGATCGGCACCAGCGCATAGCCGAAGGCAAACATGCCCACGGCAATGACGACCAGCTTGCCGGTCATGCGGAGGTTTTCCAGGTGACGGTTCATGGTGGTTGACGACGAGTCACGTCAGGCCAGCGGCATTCAGCCCCCGAGCAGCACGATCTTGGCCACGAAGCCCAGCGCGAACGCCAAGGCCACCGACGCCAGAATCCAGCCCAGTCGGACGTTTTGACGGCGCTGCTCAGGGGTGCTCATACCTCACTCCAGGGTTGGGTACTCACCCGACGATGCGGGTCGCGGTCGCGTCCAGCTTGGGCGGGGTTTCGAACGTGTGGTGCGGCGCCGGAGACGGCACTTCCCACTCCAGCCCTTCCGCGCCTTCCCACGGCTTTTGCGGAGCCTTCTGGCCCTGGCCACGCATCATGGGCAACACGACGAACAGGAAGAAATACACCTGTGCCAGACCGAAAGCGAACGCCCCGACCGACGCGATCGCGTTGAAGTCGGCGAACTGCATCGGATAGTCGGCATACCGACGGGGCATGCCGGCCAGACCCAGGAAGTGCATCGGGAAGAAGGTCACGTTGAACGAGATCATCGACCACCAGAAGTGGATCTTGCCGCGCGTCTCGTCATACATGACCCCGGTCCACTTCGGCGCCCAGTAGTAGTAGCCCGCAAACATCGCAAACAGCGAACCTGCCACCAGCACGTAGTGGAAGTGCGCCACCACGTAGTAGGTGTCCTGGAAGTTGATGTCCAGCGGCGCCATGGACAGCATCAGACCGGTAAAGCCGCCCATAGTGAAGACGAAGATGAAGCCCACGGCCCACAGCATCGGGGCCTCGAACGTCATCGAACCCTTCCACATGGTCGCGATCCAGTTGAAGATCTTCACGCCGGTGGGCACCGCGATCAGCATGGTCGCGTACATGAAGAACAACTGACCCGTGACCGGCATGCCGGTGGTGAACATGTGGTGCGCCCACACGATGAAGGACAGAATGGCGATCGACGCCGTGGCGTACACCATCGAGGTATAGCCGAACAGCTTCTTGCGTGCAAAAGCTGGCACGACCTGGCTGATGATGCCAAACGCCGGCAGGATCATGATGTAGACCTCGGGGTGGCCGAAGAACCAGAAGATGTGCTGGTACATCACCGGATCACCACCGCCCGCTGGGTTGAAAAAGCTCGTGCCCAAATGCCGGTCAGTCAGCGTCATCGTGATGGCGCCCGCAAGCACTGGCATCACGGCGATCAGCAGATAGGCCGTGATCAACCAGGTCCAGGCAAACATCGGCATCTTCATCAGCGTCATGCCGGGCGCGCGCATGTTCAGGATGGTCACGATGATGTTGATCGAGCCCATGATGGACGACGCGCCCAGGATGTGCATCGCGAAGATGGCCGCATCCATCGACGGCCCCATCTGCAGCGTCAGCGGGGCGTACAGCGTCCAGCCGGCGGCGGGCGCGCCACCAGGCATGAAGAACGAACCGACCAGAATGATCGCCGCCGGCACCATCAGCCAGAAGCTGAAGTTGTTCATGCGCGCAAACGCCATGTCGGAAGCGCCAATCTGCAGCGGGATCATCCAGTTCGCGAAGCCGACGAAGGCCGGCATGATGGCCCCAAACACCATGATGATGCCGTGCATGGTGGTGAGCTGGTTGAACAGCTCCGGGTTGACGACTTGCAGGCCCGGCTGGAAGAGCTCGGCGCGGATGCCCAACGCCAGCAGCCCACCGATCATCAGCATCGTAAAGCTAAACAGCAGGTACAGCGTCCCGATGTCTTTGTGGTTGGTCGCGAATACCCAGCGCCGCCACCCCGAGGGTGCGTGATGGGCATGGTCATGGTCGTGCGCGTGCGCGCCGTGATGATCCAGAACTGCACTCATGGCTCTTTCCTCGTCGCTTTAAAAGTAATCACTGACGCGCCGCCACGACTTCCTTGGGCTGCACGACTTGACCGGTGTTGTTCGACCAGCTGTTCTTGGCATAGGTCATGACCGCTGCCAGCTCGACGTCCGACAACTGCTTCCAGGCCGGCATGGCGCCGTTGCCCGCTCCATTGAGCAAGACCCGGATCATCTTGCCGTGGTCCGCGTCGGTGACGATGGTCGAGCCGTCGAGCGGTTTGATGGGTCCGGCACCCTTGCCATTGGCCTGGTGACAGGCCGCACAGTTGGCGGCGTAGACCGACTCGCCGCGCTTGACCAGCTCGGCCAGCGTCCATTCCTTGTTGGGGTCGTCGGCGAGAGCCGCCATGGCCTGCTTTTTCTCGGCCACCCACTTGGCATACTCTTCTTGCGTCACGACCTTGACGTGAATGGGCATGAAGGCGTGCTCCTTGCCGCACAGCTCGGCGCACTGGCCGTAGAAGTCGCCGGTCTTTTCGGCGCGGAACCAGGTGTCGCGCACGAAGCCCGGAATCGCGTCTTGCTTGACGCCGAACGCCGGCACCATCCACGCGTGGATCACATCGTTGGCGGTAGTGATGATGCGCACCTTCTTGCCCACCGGCACGACCAGCGGGTTGTCTACCTTGAGCAGGTAGTCGTCGGTCGGCGGCGGGTTACCCGAGTCGGCCCACAGGCGGTGCTGAGGGTCCAGTGTGGACAGGAATTGAATGCCCTCGCCCTCGCCCTTGAGGTACTCGTAGCCCCACTTCCATTGCATGCCCACGGCTTTGATCGTCAAGTCACTGTTGGTGGTGTCTTTCTGCGCGACCAGCACCTTCGTGGCCGGTAAGGCCATGCCGATGACGATGAGCAGGGGCACGATGGTCCAGCCCAGCTCGACCCACAACGGTTCGGGCAGCTCTTGCGCCTGGTGGCCCGCCGCCTTGCGGTGCTTGGCGATCGAGTAGAACATGATGCCGAACACCACCACAAAGATGGTGGCACAGATCGCCAGCATGAACCAGTGCAGCCAGTGCTGTTCTTCGGCGATGCGGGTGACGGGGGGATGGAAGTTGAGCTGGTTGACCGCTGGGCCACCGGGCAGGTCATTGACCGCAGCGTGGGCGGCATTCGAGACCCATACGGACAAACCCAGCAGGGCCGCGCCCGCCGCGTCTTTGGCGCCCGTCCAGACGCGGGCCCCATGGCCGCGCCGCACTTGACTGGATTGCTTCATCATGCTCACGTCGTTTGCCTCGAATATAAGCGTTGATTTATGTCAACACGAATTACACCAAACTTGTTCCTCATGCGGACTCCGGACAATCCCGAACCCGAGTGCGGCTCATGGTTTCGGTGACGCCCCCGGTGCCCCCATGGCCGTCACGGCTCGCAGCGCCCAGCGCAGCTCGCGCGCCAACTGCCGCCGCTGCTCCGGGCGCGCATGGCGCCCCACCCAGACCTGTCGCCCACCCGAGCGCAGGCCGATCAGCCCGCTACCGTGCGCTTCCTCCACCTTCAGCCACTGCCGCGCCAACTCACGTCGCTGCACGGCACCGGCCTCCTCGATCTCGACCATCAACCGCTCGGCGTCGAGCACCAGGGTTTCGCGGTCCGTCGCATGGCGCGCGTACCACAGGAATCCCGCTCCCAGCGCCAGCGTCTCGAGCAGCGCAAACGGCAGCACGAGCTGGGCCCCCAGCAACCAAAAGAAACCCGACACCCCCATCGCCGCTGCAGCGGCCAGTGCGAACGCCCAGCCACACTGCGCCGGCGTGAGCGCGCAATTGCGCGCCAGCTGCCAGCGGATGCCATCGGCATCCACCCGGGCCAGCCGCAGCACGCCTGTGCGCGACGCATCCGCCATCTCAGGTGCCACCATCGCCCTCGAG
This sequence comes from Hydrogenophaga sp., assembly GCA_020723845.1. Lineage (GTDB taxonomy): Bacteria > Pseudomonadota > Gammaproteobacteria > Burkholderiales > Burkholderiaceae_C > Tepidimonas. The sequence goes on along the minus strand of DYIC01000019.1, from coordinate 3,385 downwards.
GCCCGCAGGCCAAATACCAGAGCCATCCGCCGGCGCGTTGCGCCGATCGATTTGATCTATGTCAATTGTAGTGGGGTTTCAGCCCCTGCCACCGGCGGGGTCACGCCCAGCCCCAGCACTGCGCTGCAGCATCGCCCGCAGCTGCTCGAGGGGGACTGCCGTCGTCCCCCGGACCAAGGCACGCGGCGCCGGTCGCCACGCGTGGCCATAGACCACCTCGATCGTCAGGCACAGGTGGCCCTCGGCGGTGCGGGGCAACCCCCGCTCCACCGCCTGCAGCCAGCGCGCATACCAGCCGCGGCCGCGCAGGCCGGGAAAGCGATCGACACGCCAGTTGCGCCCCGACGCGCGCAAATCGGCCAGCAGCCGCTCGGCGCTTGGGTAGGTCAGCGTCAGTCGCTCCATGTCCATCACCGGCTCGGCAAAGCCGGTCTCGACGAGTAGGTCGCCCCAATCGTGCATATCGACGAAGGCGGGCGCCGGGTCGGGCCAGCCGTGGGCGGCATGCACGGCGCGCAATTCCCGCAAGGTATCGGGCCCCAGCCCCGAGACCATCAAAAACCCATCCACCGCCAGCCAGTCGCGCCACTGACGCAGCCGCGCCCGCGGCGCGACCTGGGTGTGCAGGGCCATATTCGCCCACACCATGTCCACCGGCGCGCTCGGAAAATCGCCCGGCGCCAGCACGCCGGCCAGCGCGCCCCAGGGGGACGCCGCTGCGTCGCGGTCGGCACGCCGACCCCAGCGTTGCCACCAACGCGGGGGCGCAGGCTGCCAGCGCTGCCAGGCCGCCGCAGCCCCCTCGCCGGCCAGCCACACCGGGGCCTGCGGGTAGTGCTGCACCACCGCTTGGTGCGCTTGCTCGCCACCCAGCAGGGGCGACCAGTGGATCCACGCACGCGGCTGCGCCTTGATCCACGACAACCGCTGCACCATGCGCGCGCCCACCGTCTCGTGCAGCCACGGACTGTTCGTGGGCGTGCGCGCGTGCCAGCGCGCCAGCGCCACCGGATCGAGTCCCGGCACGCGCTCGGCGTCGTCAGAGGGGGATGGAACAGCGGCCATGGGCGCCGCAGTATAGTGGCGGGCGCACGACGACGCGAAGTCCGCACGGGGAGGCCGGTCATGCCGCACTCGATCCACCACCGCTGGAGGCGCGCCTGGGACGCGCTGTGCCCGGCCGTGTGTGAAGTCTGTGGCCGCTGGCCCGACGGGCCGTTGTGCCCCGACTGCCAGCACGATCTGGCCCCCGTGCTGCCCCGCTGCCCGGGCTGCGCGTTGCCACTGGCGCCAGGGCTGACGCGCTGCGCGGACTGCGAGCGCTCGCCCCCGCCGTGGACGCGGGTGCTCGCGCGCGTGGACTACGGCTACCCGTGGGATGCGTGGATCCTGACACTCAAGTCCGGCACGCGCCCGGGTTTGGCGCGCCCTTTGGCCCAGTTGTGGCTCGACGACCCGGCGCTGCCCGCGCTGCTGGCCGACGCCGACCTCTGGCTGCCCGTGGCACTGACGCCGCAGCGGCTGGCCGAGCGGGGCTACAACCAGGCTTGGGCCCTGATGCGGGCGCTGGCCCGGCTGACCACCACCCCGCGCGCGCTGCCGACGGCGCTGGAGCGCGCGGCCGATGCCCCGATCCTGCACCACCTGGGCCGACAGGAGCGGCTCGCCCAGGTCTGCCGGCTGTTCACGGTCGCGCCGCACGCGCGCGCCGCCCTCGCCGGGCGGCGTGTGTTGGTGGTCGATGACGTCATGACCACCGGCGCCACGCTGCGCGCGGCCACGCTCGCGCTGCTCGACGCGGGCGCCACCCGCGTCAGCGCCCTCGTCGTCGCCCGCACCCCACCCCGCGTGGAATAATGCGCGCCCCATGTTTCGCATCGTTTTGGTCGCGCCCGAGATCCCGCCCAACACCGGCAACGTGATCCGCCTGTGCGCAAATACCGGCTGCGCGCTGCACCTCATCGAGCCACTCGGCTTTTCGATGGACGACCGGCTGCTGCGGCGCGCGGGGCTGGACTATCACGAGTATGCCGACGTGCGCCGTCACGCCTCGTGGGACGCGTTCGTCGCCGCCGAACGTCCCGACCCGCAGCGCTGCTTCGCCCTCACCACACGCGGCACGCGCACGCCCCACGAGGTGGCATTCGCGGCGGGTGACTGGTTGGTGTTCGGGGCCGAGTCGTGCGGGCTGCCACCGGCGGTGCTGGAGACTTTTGCGCCCGAACGGCGCCTGCGCCTGCCCATGCGGCCGGGGCAGCGCAGCCTGAATCTGTCCAACGCGGTGGCCGTGGTCGCGTACGAGGCCTGGCGGCAGCTGGGGTTTGCCGGCGCGGCCCCGCCTGCACCCACGGGCGGTGCCGCCAGCGCTCAAACGACGTAGCGCAACAGCAGCTCGGCCACGCAGGCGGGCTTGGGCTGCCCCTCGATCTCGACCGTGGCCAACCAGCACAGGTGCGCCCCGCCAGACGTCAACGGCTCGAACGACTGCAACTGCAGGCGCGCGCGCACACGCGCCCCCACCCGCACCGGGGCCGGAAAGCGCACGCGGTTGACGCCGTAGTTGATCACCAGGCGCACCCCACGCACGTCCACCGCCTCCGCCATCCATCGGGGCAGCAACGACAGCGTCAAAAAGCCGTGCGCGATGGTGCCGCCGAATGGCCCGTTTGCGGCTCGCTCGGCATCGACGTGGATCCACTGGTGATCGTCCGTTGCGTCGGCAAATCGGTTGACGCGTTCCTGGGTCATGGGCAGCCAGTCGGTGACCGCCACTTCGGTGCCGACGGCCGCTTGCAGCGCGTCGAGGGATTCGAAGACTTTCATGCCCGCCACTGTAGCCGCTTCGCGCGACGCCCCCGTGACGTACGCGCGACACGCGCGTGCACCGACACCACCTAACGCGCGTCCACCCAGTCCAGCAGCGGCTGCCACTGCGCCAGCTCGCGCTCGACCTGCGGCGGGCGCATGTCGAACAGCGTCAGGCCCTGCGCCGACAAGTGGCGATACACCTGCGCCTCGCGCACGAAACCCGCCACCGGCACCCCCAACCCGTCCAGATAGGCCCGCAGCTGCTGCGCCGAGCGCGTGCGCTCGTCCACGCGCATGCCCACCACCGCCACCCGCAAACCATCGCGGGCACGCTCGCGCACCACTTGCAAAAAATCGTGCGTGGCAAACATGTCGAACACCCCGGGCTGCAGCGGCACCAACAGGGTGTCGGCGCGGCGCAGCACCTCGCGCAGGCGTTGACCGTGCAGGCCCGCAGGCGTGTCGAGCACCACGTGCGTCGTGCCGCGCGGGGGCTTGAGCGTCCCCCCCGCACTCGCATCCCACCCGGCAATGTGGCGCGCCGCCGCCGGCCGCAGCGCGAGCCAGCGCGCACAGC
>DYIC01000018.1 GCA_020723845.1 Hydrogenophaga sp. | reverse complement strand
ATTGGCCTGGGCCGAATGCAACGGTTCAGCCGCCCCGGCAGGGCCAGCCCGCGGCGTGGCGCACGTCATCGTCATGCTCCCCCAGCCGCGGTGCCCGGTGGCGTAACGACCCCGGGGTGGCGCTCAGCTTGGGCACGACGCCCGGCACTTTGAGCGGGCGGCCCTCGCGGTCGGTGGTTTGCACGATCATGGCGCGCGCGTGGTATTGCGGGTCGCGCGCGATGTCGGCCACGCTGTAGATTTTGCCGACGGGGACGTCGGCGGCGTCAAGGGTCTGGATCACCTCATCCACGCTGCGCTGCTGGGTCCAGGCTTCGATGGCGGCGTCGAGCTCGTGTGCGCGGCGGGCGCGGCCGTCGTTGTGGGCCAGCTCGGGGTCTTGCGCCAAGTCGTCGCGGCCGATCGCGGTCATCAAGCGCCGAAAGATGCCATCACCGTTGCCACCGATCAGCACATAGGTTTCCCGCCCGTCGGGGCCCGAGCGACAGCGGTAGGCATTGGACGGAGCGATGCCTGGCAACGCGCTGCCCGCGCGCTCGCGCACGACACCAAAAGCGTCGTATTCGGGTAGCAAGCTCTCCATCAGGTTGAACACGCTCTCGTACAGGGCGACGTCGACCATCTGCCCCGTGCCGCCGCGCGCATCGCGGTGGTAGAGCGCCATCAGCACGCCAATGACGCCGTGCAGGGCGGCGATCGAGTCGCCGATAGAAACGCCGCAGCGCACGGGGGTACGTCCGGGCTCGCCGGTCAGGTAGCGCAGCCCGCCCATGGCCTCACCCAGGATGCCAAAGCCGGGTTTGTGTGCGTAGGGCCCCGTCTGTCCATAGCCGGATAGCCGCAGCATCACCAGCCGCGGGTTGAGGGCGTGCAGCTCGTCCCAGCCCAGGCCCCAGTCTTCGAGGGTGCCGGGCTTGAAGTTTTCGATCAACACGTCGGCTTCGGCAGCCAGCCGCCGCACCAGCGCCTGTCCCTCAGGCGTGCGCAGATCGGCACACACAGAGCGCTTGTTGCGCGATTGCACCTCCCACCACACCGATGTGCCGTCGCGCAACAGGCGCCATTTGCGCAGTGGGTCGCCCGAGGGCGGCTCGATTTTGATGACGTCGGCACCGAAGTCGGCAAGCGTTTTGGCCGCAAACGGCCCCGCGATCAACTGGCCGAGTTCGAGCACACGGATGCCAGCCAGGGGGCCGGCAGCGGGCAAGGCGTCGCGTTCAGGGGTTTGCATGGGGTCAGTGACGAGTCGGCTGGCGCGCGGCGAGCACGCGTTCGATGTGGTCGATGAGTCCGTCGCAGGCGTCCTCGATCAGGTCGAGCACGTGCTCGAAACCGTCGGTGCCCCCGTAGTAGGGGTCGGGCACGACCGGACTGTCATGGCGGCGGCAGAACTCTGTGAGGCGTCGCAGCTTGCGCCGATGCGCGGGCGGACACATGGCCTCGGCCAGCGCCAGGTTGTCCCAGTCCATGGCCAGCAGCAGGTGGGCGCGCTCGAAATCGGCAGGCGCCAGTTGCCGCGCACGCAGATCCGACAGGTCGTACCCGCGCCGTTGGGCGTGGTACTGGCTGCGCGGATCCGGGGGCTCGCCCACATGGTAGGCGTGGGTGCCTGCCGAATCGACCGCCACGCGTTGGTGCAGGCCACGGGCCAGCAGCCGCTCGCGCAAGACGCCGTGGGCGGTGGGGCTGCGGCAGATGTTGCCCATGCAAAAAAACAGCACCCGGTACTCGAAGACATCGTCCATGGGACGCATTGTGCCGCGATCGCTGCGCTGGCACCTCCGCCCGCACTATCCCCCCGCCAGTGCCGGAAATAGCCGCACCAGGCCACTGGCCATCACCTCCACCGCCAATGCCGCAAGAATCAGGCCCATCAAGCGGGTCATGACATTGATGCCTGTCTTCCCGAGTACACGCGAGATCGGCTCGGCCAGGGTAAAGCACAGCGCGGTCGCCGCGGCGATGACGACACCGTAGCCGACCAAAGCCGCGTGTTGCCAGAAGGTCTTGGCCTGGTCGGCGTAGATGACGACGGTAGACATGGTGGCCGGGCCGGTGAGCAGCGGAATGGTCAACGGTACGACGGCGATCGAGGCGCGGCTGGCGGCGTCGTCGACCTCGTCGCGCGTGGCTTTGGCCTCGGCGGGCTGCGCATTGAGCATCGACAGCGCCGACATCAACAGCAGCATGCCGCCGCCGACCTGGAAGCTGGCCAGCGAGATGCCAAAGAACTCCAGGATCTGCAAGCCCGCGAGGGCGCACACGGCGATGACCGCGAAGGCCGTCAGCGCCGAGATGGCCACCGTGCGCCGCCGCTGGCGAGGCGAGAAGCCCAGCGTGTAGTGGATGAAGAAGGGCACGATGGCCAAGGGGTTGACGATGGCCAGCAGGGTGATGAGGGGCTTGAGGTCCATGGGCAATGCGCGCGTCAGACGCACTGTAGCACCCCGAGTGGCGTCCTCAGTGCCTATGTGCGTTGCCGCCGGGTTGCTGTTGAGCCAGCGTCTTGCCCAGTTCGACCCCCCATTGGTCGAACGGGTGAATACCCCACAGAACCGCCTGATAAAACACTTTGTGTTCGTGGGCAGCGATCAGGGCGCCCAGGTGGTACGGATCGAGCCGAGGCAACCAGATCAGGTTGCTCGGCACGTTGCCGCGGTAGGTGCGGTGCGGGGTCATCCGGGCGACGCTGACCTCGTCCAGACCCTCGGCGCGCAGGGCGGCGGCCGTGGCGGCTTCGTCCCGGCCTTCGGCCAGCGCCTGCGCTTGCGCCAGCAGGTTGTTGCGCACCACGCGCGCATGGGCCGATCCCAGCGGCAGCGGTTCACCGAGATCCTGCACGCCGATGAAGTCCACCGCGATGCGGTGGGTGCCTTGATGCAGCAGCTGAAAATAGGCGTGTTGGCCGTCGTTGCCCAGTCCACCCCAGACGATGGGGCAGGTGTCCACCGCGACGGCACTGCCGTCGACGTGGACCGACTTGCCGTTCGACTCCATCTCCAGCTGCTGCTGAAAGGGCACCCATCCGTCCAGCCGCGCGCTGTAGACGGCGACCGCCAAGGTCGGGCAGCGCAGAAAATTGCGGTTCCACACGCCCAACAGCGCCAGCGCAAGGGGCAGGTTGCGCGCGGGCGGCGCATGACGGACGTGTTCATCCACGGCATGGCCGCCGGCGAGCAGCTGCTCGAACCCGGTGCGGCCAATTGCGATGGCTAGCGGCAGCCCGATGGCGCTCCACAGCGAGTAGCGCCCTCCAACCCAATCCCAAAAGCGGTGGATTTGCGCAGCTGGCACGCCCCAGGCCTGCGCGCGCTCGGGGTGCGCGGTGACGGCGATCCAGTGGGGCTGCTGCGCCGCCTCGGCAATGCCGGCGTTGGCCAGCCAGCGGCGCGCGCTCGCCGCCAGCGTCAGGGTCTCTTGGGTGGTGAAGGTCTTGCTCTGAACGATGAAGAGCGTTTGCCGTGGATCGAGCGGCTGCAGCACGTCGTGCAGCGCGTGGGCGTCGACGTTGGAGACGAAATGCACGCGCACGGGCCCCGGGCGTTCAGGGGCGAGCGCCCGCACGGCCATGCGTGGGCCCAGATCAGAGCCACCGATGCCGAGGTTGACGACGTGTCGCACGGGCTGACCGTCGCTGCCCCGCCACTGGCCGTCGCGGATGCGTTCGGCGGTGTCGAGAAAGCGGGCGAGCTCTGCGCGCACCTCGAACTGGATGGTCTGACCCCACGGGGGATCGGCCAAGGGGCCGCCGCGCAATGCCACGTGCAGGGCGGCGCGCCCTTCGGTGGGGTTGACGGGCTCGCCTCGCCACATCGCCTCGATATGTGCCTGTACGTCACTTTCCTGCGCCAGCGCCAGCAGCGTGTGCCAGATGGGCAGTGTGATGGCCTGGCGGGTGGCGTCCAATGTCAGGCCGGCGGCGTGGAATTGCAGCGCGGCCGTGCGTTCGGGGTCGGCGGCTGCCAACAGGGTACGCAGGTGGGGCCGCGGTTGGTCGGCCAAGGCTTGCAGGCTTTGCCACGCGCGGCGCCGCTGGGGGGGGACGAAAACCGGAGTGTGTGACATACGCGGCCGCACTGTAGCACTGGCGCTTGACGCCATCGGGAAACCCCTTGGGTGCACGCACGCCGCCTTGGTTCTACACTGCAGCCTGTCGTCCCGGGCGCAGCGGTGCGCGCGGCAGAGATCCTGCTCGCGCTCTCGCGGGCGCTGGCAGGCCCGCCGCCCGGTTTTCGTGGCTTACCGGCCACTGCGATGAGAGGAGATCCTGCCATGACCGCACCGTTGCCCGAGCACGTCCGGCGCGCGCTCGAAAGCGTTTCGTTGGACGATAAATACACCCTGGAGCGGGGCCGCGCCTTCATGAGCGGCATCCATGCGCTGGTGCGCCTGCCTATGTTGCAACACCAGCGCGACCGGCTGCAAGGCAAGCACACCGCCGGCTTTATCAGCGGCTACCGCGGCTCTCCGTTGGGGGGCTACGACCAAGCGCTGTGGAAAGCGCGCCAGCACCTGCAAACGCACCACGTGGTGTTTCAGCCCGGGGTCAATGAGGAGCTGGCGGCCACCGCCGTCTGGGGCACGCAGCAGTTGGGCTTTGCGCCGCCGGGCAGCGCCAAGTACGACGGCGTGTTTGGCCTGTGGTACGGTAAGGGGCCGGGTGTGGACCGGTGCGCCGATGTCTTCAAGCACGCCAACATGGCGGGCACGACGCCCTGGGGGGGCGTGATCGCCGTGGCGGGCGACGACCACGTGGCCAAGAGCTCGACGGCCGCGCACCAGAGCGACCATATTTTCAAGGCCTGTGGGCTGCCGGTGTTCTTTCCGGCCAGCGTGCAGGAGATCCTAGACCTGGGCCTGCACGCCTGGGCCATGAGCCGCTATGCCGGCGTGTGGGTAGGGATGAAGACGATCCAGGAGATCGTCGAGTCCAGTGCCACGGTCGAGATCGACCCCGAGCGCGTGCGCATCGCCCTGCCCGACGACTTCGAGCTGCCCGCCGGGGGGGTGCACATCCGCTGGCCGGACATGCCGCTGGAGCAGGAAGAGCGGCTGATGGACTACAAGTGGTACGCCGCGCTGGCCTATGTGCGTGCCAACCGGCTCAACCACAACGTCATCGAAGGCCCGAACGACCGCTACGGCATCATCGCCAGCGGCAAGGCCTACAACGACTTGCGTCAAGCCCTGCATGACTTGGGGCTGGACGACGATACCTGCCGCCAGCTCGGCATTCGCGTGCACAAGGTGGCGGTGGTGTGGCCGCTGGAGGCGCAGATCACGCGCGCGTTCGCCCAAGGCTTGCGCGAGATCCTGGTGGTAGAAGAAAAACGCCAGGTCATCGAATACCAGCTCAAGGAAGAGCTCTACAACTGGCGTCCCGACGTGCGCCCTGACGTGCTGGGTAAGTTCGACGAGATCGAGGGCGACCACTCGGGGGGCGAATGGTCCATGCCCAACCCCAGTGCCAACCAGTTGCTGCGCGCCAACGCCGACTTGACGCCTGCCATCATCGCGCGCGCGCTGGTCAAGCGGCTGCGTCGGCGCGGTCTGCTGCCGGAAGGCAGCGATATCGCTGCCCGGGTGCAGGCGCAGTTGGCCATCATCGAGGCGCGTGAGCGCTCGCTGCAGACGTTGCAGGCGCAGCTGCGCGACGTGCAGCGCGTGCCCTGGTTTTGCTCGGGCTGCCCGCACAACACCTCGACGCGGGTGCCCGAGGGCTCGCGCGCGATGGCGGGCATTGGCTGCCATTACATGGCGATCTGGATGGACCGCCACACGGTTGCGTTCACGCAGATGGGGGGCGAGGGCGTGCCGTGGGTGGGGCAGCAGCCGTTCTCGAACGAAAAGCACATCTTCGCGAACCTGGGCGATGGCACCTACTTTCACAGCGGGCTGTTGGCTATCCGGCAGGCGATTGCCGCCGGGGTCAACATCACGTACAAGATCCTGTACAACGACGCGGTGGCCATGACCGGCGGCCAGCCCGTGGGCGAGCGGCCCGAGGGGCACTCGGTGCTGCAGATCGTGCACAGCCTGCGCAGCGAGGGGGTGCGCAAGCTCTTCATCGTGACGGATGAGCCCGCCAAGTACGCGGGCGCGCACCACACCACCCTCGGCGGCGTGACGCTGACGCTGCCGCCCGACGTGCCGGTGCTGCACCGCGACGAGCTTGATCGCGTGCAACGCGAATGCCGCGACACCGAGGGCGTGACCGCGATCATCTATGACCAGACCTGCGCCACCGAGAAACGCCGCCGCCGCAAGCGCGGCCTGATGGCCGACCCCGACCAGCGTGCCGTGATCAACGAGCGCGTCTGCGAGGGCTGTGGCGATTGCGGCGTGCAAAGCAACTGCTTGAGCGTGGAGCCGCTGGAGACCGAGTTCGGCCGCAAGCGCACCATCAACCAGAGCACGTGCAACAAGGACTTTTCCTGCGTCAAGGGCTTTTGCCCCAGCTTCGTCACCGTACGAGGCGGCAAGCTGCGCAAGCCCGGGCGCGATGCGGGCGTGCCGGATCCGACGGCCCTGCCGCCGCTGCCCGAGCCATCGCTGCCGGAGCTGCGCCCGGGCGCGTCGGCCTGGGGCATCGTGGTGGCGGGCGTCGGCGGTACCGGGGTCATCACCATCGGCCAGTTGCTGGGGGTGGCTGCGCACATCGAAGGCAAAGGCGTGGTGACGCAGGATGCGGCGGGCCTGGCGCAAAAGGGCGGCGCCACCTGGAGCCATGTGCTCATCGGCGCGCGCCAGGAGGATATCCTGACCACGCGCGTGGGCACGGCGGCCGCGGACCTGATCTTGGGCTGCGACCCCATCGTCACCGCCAGCGCCGAGACGCTGGCGCGCATGCGCGAGGGGCGCACCCACGTGGCGCTCAATGCGCAGGCGACGCCCACCGCCGCGTTCGTCAAAGACGGCGCTTGGCAAAACCCCTCGGCGCGGTGCATCGCGGCGATCACCGAGGCCGCTGGCGCCGCGAGCGTGTCGGCGTTCGACGCCGAGGCGCTCGCGCAGCGACTGCTGGGTGACACGCTGTACGTCAACCCCATGGTGTTGGGCTACGCGTGGCAAAAGGGGTGGATTCCGCTGGGGCTGGCGTCGCTGCAGCGCGCCATCGAACTCAATGGTGTGGCGGTGGCGGCCAACCTGGCGGCTTTCGAGTGGGGCCGGCGGGCCGCGCACGACCCGGCCGCGGTGCAGCGTTGGGTGAGTCCGGCGCAAGTGATCGAGCTGCGCCCGCGCCGCACGCTCGAGCACCTGATTCGCACGCGCGTCGAGCACCTGACGGGCTACCAAAACGCCGCCTACGCCCAGCGTTATGAAGCGCTGGTGCGCCGCGTGCAGCAGGCCGAAGCGGCGCTGGGGACGGGTTCGACCGCGCTGGCCGAAGCGGTAGCGGTGCATCTGGCGCAGCTCATGGCCTACAAGGACGAGTACGAAGTCGCGCGGCTCTACGCGGACGGCGCCTTCTTGCAGCGCTTGCGCGCGCAGTTCGAGGGTGACTTCACGCTGCGCTTTCACCTAGCGCCCCCGTTGCTGGCCAAGCGCAACGAGCGCGGCGAGCTGGTCAAGCGTGAATTCGGCCCGTGGATGATGGGCGCATTTCGCGTGTTGGCGCGGCTCAAAGGGTTGCGTGGCACGGCCCTCGACCCCTTTGGCTACACCGAAGAGCGGCGCACCGAACGCGCGCTGATCCGCGAGTACGAGGCAGCGATCGACGAGGTGTTGCGCGATTTGCGGCCGGAACGCCTGCCGCTGGCGCTGGAGATCGCGCGCTGGCCGGCGCGCGTCAAGGGCTTTGGTCACGTCAAGGCGCGCCACCTGCAAGCGGCCCGTCCGCTGTGGGATGAGCTGCGGCGGCGCTGGCGAGCGGGTGAATCGGGCGCTGTGCCCGCGGCCCGCGCGGTGGCCTGACGCCGAGCGCACCACTGCTGCGGGCTGCTGGCCGCCGCGCGTACACTGTGCCCCTTTTCGGGTCACACAGAGGATGGCGATGGCCGCAAGTGGCGATGGGGCGGTGGTGCCCCCAATGACGGGAGGCTTGGGCAGCGGGGTGTTGTGGGCGCTGGCCGCCGGGGCGCTGTGGGGGTTGGTGTTCGTCGCGCCGCTGATGCTGCCCGAGTACCCGGCGGCGCTGCTGTCCGTGGGGCGCTATCTGGCATTCGGGCTGCTGTGCGTGCCGCTGGCCTGGTTCGACCGTGCCGAGCTGCGCGCACTCTCGCGCGCCGACTGGTGGCAGGCGCTGCAGCTCGCGTTCGTCGGCAATCTGCTGTATTACCTGCTGCTGGCCGGTTCGATCCAGCGCACCGGTGGGCCGCTGTCGACCGTCATCATCGGCACGCTGCCCGTGGTGATTACCATCGTGGCCAACCGGCGCGACGCGGCACGCGACGGCCGCCTGCCCTGGCGGCGTTTGTGGCCAGCGTTGGCGCTGATCGCCGTTGGCATTGCGCTCGTCAACCACACCGAGCTGCAAGCCGTCGTGGCGGATCCGGCGCGCGACGTCGCCGTGTATGGGCTGGGTGCACTGCTGGCGGTGGGCGCGGTGGCGTGCTGGACCTGGTATCCGCTGCACAATGCCGACTGGCTGCGCGCCCACCCCGGGCGCAGCGCGCGCGCCTGGTCCACTGCGCAGGGGTTGGCGACCTTGCCGCTGGCCGCGCTGGGTTACGCGCTGGTGTGGGCGCTGGACGCGGTGCGTGGCGAACCGTTCCCCATGCCGTTCGGGCCGCGGCCCGAGGTGTTTCTGGGGTTGATGGTCTCGGTCGGGCTGTTGGCTTCGTGGTTGGGCACGCTGTGTTGGAACGCGGCCAGCCAGCGCCTGCCCACGGCGTTGGCAGGGCAGCTGATCGTTTTCGAGACGCTGGCGGCGCTTCTGTACGCTTACCTGTGGCGTGGTCAATGGCCAGCGCCGCTGTCGCTGTTGGGGATTGGCGCGCTGGTGGCGGGGGTGCTGTGGGGCGTGAATGTCCGGCCGCAGCCGGTCGTCGCCCACGCCCACCCCGACTGAGCGGCGCGCCCGCTACAATGCCCGCTTGCCTTCGGGGCGGCGTGACGCGTTGTGCCGTCATCGCAGGCCCGTTTTTCACCCTTTTGCACGCATGAGGATATCGACGTGTTCATCTCTCCCGCTTATGCCCAAGCCGCCGCTGGCGGCGACGCGCCCTCCACGCTCATGAGCCTGCTGCCACTGCTGCTCATGTTCGTGGTGCTGTACTTCGTCATGATTCGGCCGCAGATGAAGCGCCAAAAAGAGCACAAGGCCATGATCGACGCACTGGCCAAGGGCGACGAGGTCGTGACCGCCGGTGGCCTGCTGGGCAAGGTGACCAAGGTCGCTGACAGCACCATCGGGCTGGAGCTGGCCGACGGCGTCGAGGTGCAGCTGCAGCGCACCGCCGTGGTGCAAGTCTTGCCCAAAGGCACATTGAAGTGATCGGGGCGGCGCCGCGCGGGGCGACGTCCTGCCCAACCGCAGCGCGCCGTGCGCCGCAAGGGTGGCCTGTATGAACCGTTACGCCTGGTGGAAGTACGCGACCCTGGTGGTCGTGCTCGTCATTGCCGCGCTGTATACCCTGCCCAATTTTTTTGGCGAGGCGCCAGCGGTGCAGGTATCGTCGGCGCGCGCCGGGCATCGGCTCGACGAGGGGACGGTGCAGCGCATCGAGCAGGCGCTGGCTGCCGCCGGGCTGGGGGCGCAAGCCATCCAGTACGACGGCCAGACCGTGCGCGCGCGCTTTGCCAGCACCGATGAGCAAATCCGCGCCCGCGACGCCATCGAGCGCGCGCTCAACCCGGATGCGGCCAACCCCGCGCACGTGGTCGCGCTCAACCTGCTGCCGCGCACGCCCGAGTGGCTGCAGCGGCTGGGGGCGCAGCCCATGTATCTGGGGCTGGACCTGCGCGGTGGGGTTCACTTCCTGCTGCAAGTGGACATGGCCGCAGCCCTGGACAAGCGACTGGAAGGGCTGGTGGCGGATCTGCGCACAGCGCTGCGTGACAAGGGTATTCGCCACGGCGGGGTGCGGCGCGAAGGAAACGCGGTGACGGTGCGTTTGCGCGAGGCGGGCGCGGTGCGGGGCGCCGAGGATCTGATCGCGCGCGATTTTCCCGACTTGCAGCCCTCGGTGCGCGAGGAGGGGGCAGAGACGGTAATCGCGCTGACCCTGCGCCCGGAGGCGGCGCGGCGTATACAAGAGCAGGCGCTCAAGCAAAACATCTTGACGCTGCGCAATCGCATCAACGAGCTCGGGGTGGCCGAGCCCGTGATCCAGCAGCAGGGGCTGGACCGCATCGTGGTACAACTGCCCGGGGTGCAGGACACCGCCAAGGCCAAGGACATCCTGGGCCGTACCGCTACGCTCGAGATCCGCATGGTGGACGAAAGCCCCGAGGGGCTGGCCGCCGAGCGAGATGCTACGGCGCCCGTGCCGTTCGGCTCCGAGCGGTATTTGGATCGCAACGGCCGCCCCGTCATCGTCAAGCGCGAGGTGATCCTGACCGGCGAGAACCTGACCGACGCGCAAGCGGGCTTCGACAGCCAGACGCAAGAGCCGGTGGTCAACCTCACGCTCGACGCCAAGGGCGCGCGCGTGTTTCGCGACGTCACGCGTGAGAATGTCGGCAAGCGCATGGCGATCCTGCTGTTCGAAAAAGGCAAGGGCGAGGTGGTTACGGCGCCGGTCATCCGCACCGAGATCGGCGGCGGGCGCGTGCAGATCTCCGGCCGGATGACGACGCAGGAGGCCAACGACACTGCGCTGCTGCTGCGCGCCGGTTCGCTGGCCGCGCCGATGGAGATCATCGAGGAGCGCACCATCGGCCCGAGCCTGGGCGCCGACAACATCCGCATGGGCTTCAACAGCGTGGTCTGGGGCTTTGCGGTGGTGGTCGCCTTCATGTGCATCTACTACCGGCTGTTCGGGGTGTTTTCCAGCGTGGCGCTGGCGGTCAACCTGATGCTGCTGGTGGCGGTGCTGTCCATGCTGCAGGCGACGCTGACGCTGCCCGGCATCGCCGCCATCGCGCTGACGCTGGGCATGGCGATCGATGCCAACGTGCTGATCAACGAGCGGGTGCGCGAGGAGCTGCGCAACGGCTCCGCACCGCAGACGGCCATCCACAAAGGCTACGAGCACGCCTGGGACACGATCCTCGACTCGAACATCACGTCGCTGCTGGCGGGCCTGGCGCTGCTGACCTTCGGCTCGGGTCCGGTGCGCGGCTTCGCGGTGGTGCACTGCATCGGCATCCTGACCAGCATGTTCTCGGCGGTCTTTTTCTCGCGCGCCTTGGTCAACCTGTGGTATGGGCGGCGCAAGAAGCTGCGCGCCGTCTCGATTGGCATCACCGTCGAGCCCGCGTCGACGGGCAAGGCGGGCTGATCCGCCGGGAGAGCGACGATGGAACTGTTTCGCCTGCGCCGCACCATTCCGTTCACGCGCCACATGTTGGTGCTGAACCTGATCTCGTTCGTCACGTTTTTGGCGGCGGTATTTTTTCTGGTCACGCGCGGCCTGCACCTGTCGATCGAGTTCACCGGCGGCACCGTGGTGGAAGTGGCCTACACGCAGCCGGTCGATCTGGCGCAGGTGCGCAGTGCGGTGGCCGGCTTGGGCTACAGCGACGTGGCGGTACAGCACTTTGGCAGCGCGCGCGACGTGATGCTGCGCCTGCCGCTGCGCGAGGGGGCGTCCTCCAGCCAGCAGACCGAGGAGTTGCTCGCGGCGCTGCGCGCCCAGGATCCGACGGTGACGCTGCGCCGCACCGAGTTCGTCGGGCCGCAGGTCGGCCGCGAGCTGGTGGAAAACGGCCTACTCGCGCTGGCCTTCGTCATTGGCGGCATCATGATCTACTTGGCCGTGCGCTTCGAGTGGAAGTACGCGGTCGCGGCGATCATCGCCAACCTGCACGATGTCGTCATCATCCTCGGCTTCTTCGCCTTCTTCCAGTGGGAGTTCTCGCTCGCGGTGCTGGCAGCGGTGCTGGCGGTGCTGGGCTATTCGGTCAACGAGTCGGTCGTGATCTTCGACCGCATCCGCGAGACCTTCCGCCGCCAGCGCAAGATGAGCACGCGCGAGGTGATCGACGTCGCCATCACGTCGACCATGAGCCGCACCATCATTACCCACGGCTCGACCGAAGCAATGGTGCTGTCGATGCTGATCTTCGGCGGGCCGACGTTGTATTACTTTGCGCTCGCGCTGACCATCGGCATTTTGTTCGGCATCTACTCGTCGGTGTTCGTCGCCTCCGGGGTGGCGATGTGGCTGGGCATCCGACGTGAGGATTTGGTCAAGGCGACCAAGAAGCCGGGCGAAGGCGACGACCCGAACGCGGGCGCCGTCGTTTGACGTTTTTTCCGTGGCGCGCCGCCCCGCGGCCTCAGGCACTCGCCAGCCGCTGTAGGCGCCCGCCGGGCAGGCGCTGCACCCGGCCGTCGAGCTCCAGCGTGAGGAGGTGTGCCTGCAGACGCGCGGTGTCCCACCCGCAGCGCGCCTGCAACACGTCGAACGGGGTGGGGTCGTATCCCAGCGCGACGAGCACAGGATCGTCTCCAGTGTTCGCAGCCGCCGTCGGCGCCGCCGTGGGGGGCGTGGCGGCGGGCGTTGAGGCGTGCGCCCACACGCCGGCGAGCTCCTCGTGGATGTGCGCGGCGGTCTCGACCAGCTTGGCACCTTGGCGGATGAGTGCGTGGCAGCCGCGCGACTGCGGCGAGTGGATGGAGCCGGGAATGGCAAACACCTCGCGCCCCATCTGCGTGGCGAGTTCAGCGGTGATGAGCGAGCCCGACCCCAGCGCCGCCTCGACCACCAGCGAGCCCTGCGACAGGCCAGCGATGATACGGTTGCGGCGCGGAAAGTGCGCGGGCAGCGGGGGCGTGCCAAGCAGGTATTCGCTGACCACGCTGCCGGCGTGCGCGATGCGATGCGCCAGCGCCCGGTGACGGGCGGGATAGACGCGATCGACCCCGGTGCCGACGACCGCCACCGTCTGGCCGCCCGCATCCAGCGCCCCCTCGTGCGCCGCGGCGTCGATGCCAGCGGCCAAGCCCGAGACGATGCAAACCCCCTCGCCTGCCAGCGCACGCGCGAAAGCGCGCGCATTGTCCGCGCCCTGCGGCGTCGGGTTGCGGCTGCCGACGATGGCGAGCGCGCGTGGCGCGGCCAACGCTACGGGGTCCCCCACCACATGCAGCAGGGGCGGGGGATCTGGCGTGGTCAGCAGCGCGGGGGGATAGGCCTCGTCGCCGAGCGCGAGCAGGTGGTGGTTGGGGTTGGCCAGCAGCCACTCGCGGGTGCGCGTGCGCAGCTCCTGCCAGCCGTCCGGCATGCCCAGTAAACGGGCTGCCGTCACCGCGCCCACGACCTCCGCCAACGTGTTGGCGCGTTGGGCGAAGATTGCTGCCGGCGGGCCGAACGCGGCCAACAAGCGCCGCGCCGTCGTTGGGCCGACGCCGTCGGTGGCCATCAGGCGCAGCCAGTCCTCCCAATCGTCGGGTGCCATGCCGTGTTCCGCCGTCGATCAGGGGTTGACGAACCGATCGCCAATCTGGACGCCGTCGGTGATCTGCAGCACGAGTGCGTAGGCCACGCGGTCGAAGGTGCGAAACACCATCATCAAGCCGTTGCGCTCACCCGGCAACAGCAGGCTCGGGCGGGCGTCGTCGGTTTTGTCCGTGACCTGCGTGCGCGCCTTCAGCAGCGCCAACACGTGCCCCACTTCCAGCCCATGTTCCCGGCCGCGGTTGAGCACGACGACCTGATTCTGGCCTGCGAACCGTACTGCATCGCCGTGCACTTTGACGATCTGGCCCTGCACCGGTTGCCCAGGGGCATGGGGCACGTAGGCGCGGCTTTCCCGAGCCGTCGGGGGCAGCAGCCGGTCACCGATGCGCACTTCCTCGCGCGCGGTCAGGATGTCGACGGTGGCGGGCACGAGCGCGGGCTGGCCGTCCGGGCCTTCGCCGTTGCGCTCGCTGCGCACCAATTGGGCACGACCCACGGCCATCGCCTCGTAGCCCAGTACCTCGCCGGTCTCCGGGTCTTTGAGCGCAGTGGCATTGCGGTAGATCGCGAGCAACCGTGGGCGTTCGCGTGACGCCTCCAGGGCGTCGCCCGACAGCGCCGCGCTGGGCCCGACCTGGCCGCGCGCATAGGCGCGGTCTCCGGGGCCGAGCAGCACGCGCGCTTCCGGGCCGGCGACGATGCGCGGGGCGCGCTGGTGCGCTTGTTCGTCCACCACTTCGACGTCGGTGAGGAACGGTTCGATGGCGCCCGGCGGCAGCGCCGGAATGCTGCCGTCGTCGATGCGCTCCGCCCGAACGCGCGGGGAGAGTTTGAGCGTGGGGGGCTCGTCCGAGGCGAGCTGCAGCACGGCGCGATCGCCCACGCGCGTGAGCACCAGCACTTGGCCCGGGTAGATCAGGTGCGGGTTGCGGATCTGCTGCAGGTTCATGCCCCACAGCTCGGGCCAGCGCCACGGGCGTTTGAGATAGAGTGCGGAGATGTCCCACAGCGTGTCACCGCGCTTGACGGTGTAGCGCTCGGGCGCGTTGGGCGCCAGTTCGGCCAACGGCACCCCCGCTTGGGCGACCTGCTGCGCGGTGCTGCGCTGCTGGGGGGTGATGGGGTAGGGGGGCGCGGCCACGGCCGCGCTACCAGCCAGGCCGATCGCGACCGCGGCGAGCATGGGTCGCCACTGGGCCTTGCGGTGCAGACGGGCATGGGTCGCGGGCGCGCGGAACCAAATTAGGGGGCGCTGGGGTTTCATGGATCGCATTTCCTCCCTTGCGATTGTGCGGGCTGCCCCCACTTCTGGCAATGGCATCGCTGCCGACCGACTGGTCTTTCGCGGCAAAAGTGGCGAAAATACCGACATTCGCCCATGAACATGAATACCACCGTCGAACTCCTGCCCATTTTGCGGTACCCCGACCCGCGCTTGCACACGGTTGCACGGCCCGTGGCGGCCGTGGACGATCGGGTGCGCGCCATCATCCCTCGCATGCTTGCCACCATGTATGCGGCCAATGGCATCGGACTGGCGGCCACGCAGGTGGACATCCACGAGCGCATCGTCGTCATCGATGTCAGCGAGGAGCGCAACCAGCCGCTGGTGCTGATCAACCCCGAAATCGAGTGGGCCAGCGAAGAGAAGCGCCGCGGCGAGGAGGGCTGTCTGTCGGTGCCGGGTATCTATGACGGGGTCGAGCGCTCGGTCGCGGTGCGGGTGCGCGCGCTCGACGAGCATGGGGTGAGCCGCGTCATCGACGCCGAGGGACTGCTGGCCGTGTGCATCCAGCACGAGATGGATCACCTGCAGGGCAAGGTGTTCGTCGAATACTTGTCGCCGCTGAAACGCGAGCGCATCAAAACCAAGCTGATCAAGGCCGCTCGTGAGGCCGCGCGGTCCGACGGACCCGTCCGGTCCCCGGCGCGGGCTCGGCGCGAGGCGGCGGAGGCGCGGCTTTGACCGCGCCCGTGGTAACCGATCCCGCCAGTGGCCAGGGGGGTGACCGGGGAACCGGGGCGAGGCCATTGCGCGTGGCCTTTGCCGGCACCCCCGACTTTGCCGCGGTGGCGCTGGCGGCGATCGCCCAAGCGGGCTACCCCATGGCGCTGGTGTTGACGCAGCCGGACCGTCCCGCCGGGCGCGGCCTGAAGCTGCAACCCTCTCCCGTCAAGACCTTGGCGCTAAAGCACGGTTGGCCGCTCGCGCAGCCGCGCGGGTTGCGGCTCGATGGCCGTTGGGCCGAAGACGCCGCCGCGGCGCGCGACGCGCTGCTGACCGCGCGTCCCGACGTGTTGGTGGTGGCCGCCTACGGATTGATCCTGCCGCGCTGGGTATTGGATTTGCCGCGGTTGGGCTGCTTGAATATCCACGCCTCGCTGTTGCCGCGCTGGCGCGGCGCGGCGCCGATCCAGCGCGCCATCGAAGCGGGTGACGCCGAAACCGGCATCACGCTGATGCAGATGGACGAGGGCTTGGATACCGGCGACATCGTGGCGATGCAGGCGCTGCCCATCGGGGCGCACGAGAGCGCCGGACAGCTGCATGACCGGCTGGCCGCTTTGGGGGCGCAGCTGGTGGTGCAGGCGCTGCAGGCCGCCGAGGCGGGGCCATTGCCACGGCGCCCGCAACCCGCGCAGGGCGTGACCTATGCGCACAAGATCGACAAGGCCGAGGCAGTGCTCGACTGGCGGCAGCCGGCAGCGGTGCTGGCGCGGCGCGTGCGGGCATTCGATCCCACCCCAGGCGCGGTGACCGTGCTCGACGGTACGCCACTGAAGGTGTGGCGTGCACAGGCAGAGATTGCGTTCGCCGTGTCGCCGACCGCACCGGGCACGGTGGTGGCGGCTGATGACCACGGCATCCGTGTGCAGACCGGCGACGGGGTGCTGGTGCTGACCGAGGTGCAACGCGCCGGTGGCCGGCGCTTGCCGGTGCGCGACTTTTTGCGCGGCGCGCCGCTGCGTGCTGGGGTGCGGCTGGGGGAGGGTGCGTGAGCGCGTCGGGCGCGAGCGCGTTTTGGCGGGCGGGGTTTCTCAATCCCGCGTTGTGGCGGCGTGCCGCTTTCGCGACCGGCGCGCGCGAATTGCTCAGCGCCGCCACGGGTATCGGGGCGTGGGGGTTGATGACGGGGGTGGCCATGGTGCAGTCGGGCCTGAGCGCACCAGAGGCCCTGTGGATGACCGCGCTCGTCTATGCCGGCAGTGCGCAGCTCACCGCCGTGCCATTGATCGTGGCCGACGCGCCGTTGTGGGTGATTCTGGCGGCGGCGTTTTGCGTCAACCTGCGCTTCGTGGTGTTTTCTGCTCATCTGCGCCCGTATCTGGCCCATCTGCCGCGCGGGCAGCGGCTGCTGACCGGCTACCTCACGGGGGATTTGAGCTACGTGTTCTTTGCCCGCCGCTATCCCCACCCGGGGCGCACGGACGACGAGCGACTCGATCAGGAAGCCTACCTGGCGGGCAGCTGCGCGGTCAACTATGCGTTTTGGATGACGGCCAGCGTTATCGGCATCGGTCTGGCGCACGCCATCCCGCTGGAATGGGGGTTGGGGTTTGCAGGGATTCTGGCGCTGTTGGGGGTGGCGTGTTCACTGGCGAGCACCCGGCTGCGCGTGTTGTCGGCGGTGGTAGCGGGTTCGGCGGCGGTGGCGGCGTGGGCGTTGCCGCTCAAGCTGCACATCGTGGTGGCGATCGCGGCAGCGGTCGCCGTGTGTCTGGTCGCCGAGGCGCACGGCCCGCGCTGGCTGCGCGGATCGGCCATTCCTGCGCAGGGCGGTCATGGGTGACGTCGATCCCTATCGGCTGTTGACGTTTGTCGCGCTGGGCGCGATCACGGTGGTGACGCGCGGGTTTTTCTTCCTGTCGGATCGTCCGTGGCGCCTGCCCCACTGGGCCGAGCGGGGACTGCAGTACGCGCCCATCGCGGCGTTGGCGGCGGTCGTCGTGCCCGAGGTGGTGATGCAAAACGGCCAGCTCATCCACACCTGGCAGGATGCTCGCCTGTACGCGGCGGTGGCCGGCGCGGGTTGGTTCTTCTGGCACCGGGGAGTGCTGGGGACGATCGTCACGGGCATGGCGGTGTATCTGCCGCTGCACTTGGGGCTGGGGTGGTAGGCGCGGCACGGGGGGCGGCGATGCAGCGCGCCATCGCAGCCTCAAGGGCGGGGCGCTGCACCGGCTTGGCCAAAAATCCGTTCATGCCGGCGGCCTGTGCCCGCTGCTGCGCGTCGTCCATGACGTCGGCCGTCAGCGCGATGATGGGGACCTGACCGCGCGGCCCCGGCAGGGCACGGATCTGTCGCGAGGCCTGCAGCCCGTCCATGCCGGGCATGTGAATGTCCATCAGGATGACGTCGTAGTCGTGTTCGGCCGCCTGCTGCAGTGCTTGCTGTCCATCCTCGGCGAAGTCGACGCGATGCCCCATTTTGTCCAGCAATAGGCCGATGACCTTGCGATTGACCGGGTGGTCTTCGGCCACCAGCACGCGCCAGCCGCTGCCGTGCGGCGCGGTCGGGGGCGGGGCGGGGAGTTCGGCGCCGGCCTGCCCGGGCACCGCCTCGGCAGGCGGCGGTCCGTCCATCCAGCCGGGCGTTTGTGTGACGGCAAAGTCGGATGGCGTGGTTTCAGGTGCAGCGATCGGCGTCACCCAGGTGGCCGTGAAGGTGGAGCCTGCCCCCGGCTGGCTTTCGACCTGCACGTCGCCGCCCATCAGGCGTGCCAGCGTGCGCGAGATGTCCAGCCCGAGCCCACTGCCGCCGTAGCGGCGCGTGATCGAGGGGTCCGCCTGCTGAAACCGTTGAAACAGCCGCGACAGGGTCGACGCGTCCATGCCGATGCCCGTGTCGCGCACCACGGCCCTCCAGCGCACCCGTGGTTCGCGACCGGGTACCGATTCCGCGCGCACCGTGAGATCGACCCGGCCACGGTCGGTGAATTTGATGGCGTTGCCCAGCAGGTTGAGCAAGATTTGCCGCACGCGTGTCGCATCGGCGAGCACCCACGGGGTGCCACCGTCGTCGATCGACAGGCCCAGCTCGATCCCCTTGCGCTCGGCTTGGGGTTGCAACCAGCGGTGCACGTGGCGAACCAGCTCTGGTAGATCCACGGGTTCGGGCTGGATGCGCAGCTGGCCGGCATCGAGCGCCGACAGATCCAGGATGTCGTTGAGCAGCGCCAGCAGATGCCCGGCCGATGCGCGCGCGGTCTGCAGAAGATCGCGCTGGGCGGGCGTCAGCGGGCTGTCGGCCAGCAGGTCCAGCATGCCGAGCATGCCGTTGAACGGGGTGCGCAGCTCATGGCTCATGTTGGCCAGAAACTGGCTCTTGATACGGCTGGCGGCTTGCGCCTCGTCGCGCGCGCGGGCCAAGGCGGTGTTGAGGGCTTCGAGCGCTCTGCGCTCTTGGGTTTGCCGGCGCTGCCGCTGCCACAGCGCGAGGGCCGCCAATAGCAGCACCAGTACCTGGGCCGCCATTAGCCAAATGACATAGCCGCGCAGGCGTCGCACCTCGTGCAGCTTGGCAGCGACCCGCTCGCTGACCAGCCGATCGGCGGTCAGTGTCAGGGCTTGCACCTCCGGGCCCAGCGCGTCCATTTGCTGCAGCGCCTCGTCCAAGCGTGGCCCATCGGTTGCCGGCAGCGCGGCGTCCAGGGTTTGCACCAGTTGGTGCAGACGCGGCATCAGCTGCTGGTACGCAGGCAGCTGGCGCAGGGGCTCGATGGAGGGGTTTTCGGCCAGCAGGGCGACACGGCTGGCGTAGATTTCGTGCCGCAACACGACCGCATCCCAGTCGGGGGGCGAGCGGCCCCGTAGGGCTTGCGTGAGGGCGCTGCGCAGGCGCAAAAACTCCCGTTCGTGCTGAAAGGCCAGCGCCGTCAGCGAATCGGCCTGCAGCTGCGCCGATTCCTCGGCCGAGCGGGACTGCTGCAAAAAGACCCCGAGCAGCACCGCCAAACCTGCCGCCAACACGGTGGTGGTGAGCGCGACCCACCACAAAAACCGGCGCCCTTCGGCGCTGGCGGTAGTGGCGGCGGTCGGGGCCGCAGGGGTCGGATTCATTCCACGTCGATCGCCTTGAGCTGCCAGATCGAGCGCTCGTAGTAGCG
This sequence comes from Hydrogenophaga sp., assembly GCA_020723845.1. Classification (GTDB taxonomy): domain Bacteria; phylum Pseudomonadota; class Gammaproteobacteria; order Burkholderiales; family Burkholderiaceae_C; genus Tepidimonas. The sequence goes on along the minus strand of DYIC01000018.1, from coordinate 15,437 downwards.
CAGGTCCTTGAGCGCAGGGTCGCGGTCGAAGGGATAGACGATGAACAGGGGGCCCTTGTCGCGCACCGCCATCGGCACCCCGTTTTTGCGGGTGGCGATGATGACGTCGTGGCGCTGGGCGTCCTCGAACGGGATCACGACACGGTAGTCATTGAGCGCCGTGGCGCGCAGCTGCCGTCCTTCGGCACGGACGGCGGCCAGTACATCGCGCAGGCGCGGGCCGCGGAAGGTGACCGGTTGATCGTCCCACGGCGTGCGGGTGGTGAAGGTGTGTTGGGGCAATGCCTCCAACATGGCCATGTCGAACGCGGCGTGCGAGCCGTGGTTGCGCACGCCGATCTGCCCCCCCAGGGTCAACACGACGCGGTCTTTGGGCGCTGGCAACGACGCTTGGGCGTGCGCGACGGTGGCCATGCCGCACACGACGGCCGTCAGCGCGAGCGCCACAGATCTGCGTGAAATAGAAAAAACCATACGAACTGCAGCCCCCGGTATTTTCAGATTTGTCAGGATCTTACGACAAGGCACGCGGCGCGCCAATGGGGCGGCTTTGTGGCGGGGCGCTGGTACCACCCGAGCCCTGGGCTGCCGCGCGCGCGGCAAACTCCTCGCGCAGGGCACGCAGCTTGGCGCGCGGGTCCTCTTGCGTGGTGGCGGGGTCGAGCTGCATTTCGGCAATGAAGCGGCTGGGCTGCGCGGTGACGCGCTCGCGCCCTTGTTTGCGCTGCTTGAGCCAACTGACCACCAGCGTGCGCTGGGCGCGCGTGATGCCGACATACATCAGGCGGCGCTCTTCCTCGATGCGTGCGGCGAGCTGCTGCGCATCGTCATCGGCGTCGGGCTTGAAAGGCAGCAGCCCTTCGTTGACGCCGGCCAGCATGACATGGGGCCATTCCAGCCCTTTGGCGGCGTGCAGGGTCGACAGCGTCACCACGTCTTGGTCTTGCTCGCGTTCGGACAGCGTGCTGATGAGTGCCACCGTCTGCGCCACTTCCAGCAGCGGGCGCGGCGCGCGCGCCTCGCCGCTGGCGCTGCCGGTGTCGTCGATCTGCCCGCCGCAGCGTTGCACCATCCAGTCGATGAAGTCCAGCACATGGCCCCAGCGCGTCTGCGCCTGTTGCGGGCTGTCGGCGTGGTCGTGCAGGTGGCGCTCGTAGCCGATGTCGGTGAGCCACTGCATCAGCACCGCGCGCGCCGCCTCGTGCCCGACGGCGTGCCGGGCACGGAATTGCAGTTCGTTGACGCAGCGCCCGAATTCGTGCAGCGCCGCCAGCGCCTTGGCGCCGACGCTGGCCTGCAGCAGGGGGGACGACAGGGTCTCGAACAGGCTCAGGCGCAGCCCGCTGGCCACTTGCCCGAGCTGGGCCAGGGTTTGGTGGCCGATGCCGCGCCGGGGCGTGGTGATGGCGCGCAGGAAGGCCGGGTCGTCGTCCTCGTTGGCCAGCAGGCGCAGCCAGGCGCACAAATCCTTGATTTCGGCGCGGTCGAAAAAGCTCGTCCCGCCCGAGACCTTGTACGGCACGCCCGCGCGCCGCAGTGCGACTTCGAACGCGCGCGATTGGTGGTTGGCGCGGTACAGGATGGCACAGTCGCGCCACGCCGCGCCTTGTGCGCGCAGGCCCTGGATGCGCGCCACGGCGCGCTCGGCTTCGTGCTCTTCGTGGTCGCAGGCGAGCACGCGCACGGGTTCACCCTCACCCAGCGCGCTCCACAGCGTTTTGGGAAACAGCTTGGGGTTGGGGCCGATGACCGCATTGGCCGCGCGCAGGATGGCGTTGGTGGAGCGGTAGTTTTGCTCCAGCTTGATGATCGCCAGGTTGGGAAAGTCTTGCGGCAGGCGCCGCAGATTGTCCAGCGTGGCGCCGCGCCAGCCGTAGATGGATTGGTCGTCGTCGCCGACGCAGGTCAGGCGCGGGTCGGGCCGCTCGCCGTGGCCCACCAGCACTTTGAGCAGCTCGTACTGCATCGCGCTGGTGTCCTGGTACTCATCGACCAGCACGTGGCCCAGCCGCTGCTGCCAGCGCATCCGCGCCTCGGGGCACTGTTGCAGCAGCTTCAGCGGCAGTCCGATCAGGTCGTCGAAGTCGACCGCCTGATAGGCGGCGAGCCGTTCCTGGTAGCGTGCCATCACTCGGGCGATATGCCGCTCGCTCTCGTCACGCGCTTGCGCCAGGGCCGCGTTGGCGTCCACCCCGGCGCCTTTCCACTGGCTGATGCGCCACTGCCAGTGGCGCGCGGTGGTGCTGTCGGTGGTGCCGCCGCAGTCTTTCAGGATGCCGACGATGTCGTCGGTGTCCAGAATGGAAAACTGGGGTTTGAGCCCGATGGCGGCACCGTCTTCGCGCAAGATGCGCACGCCCAGCGCGTGGAAGGTGCACAGCAGCACGCCCTGGGCCGCCTTGCCGACGAGGGCGCGGGCGCGCTCGCGCATTTCGGCCGCGGCCTTGTTGGTGAAGGTGATGGCGGCGATGCGCTCGGGTGCCAGTCCGGCTTGGATCAGACGCGCGATTTTGTGCGTGATGACGCGCGTTTTGCCCGAGCCAGCGCCCGCCAGCACGAGCGAGGGGCCGTGCAGATGGTGCACGGCTTGGAGTTGGGCGGGGTTGAGGGTGTCGTGCATCGACGGCACTGGACGCGAAAACGCGGCCGCCAGGACAGAGGCGCCGCGGGGATGGGAAGGGGCGAATGATAGCGGGGTGACAGCGCCAGGCCGCGCCGCCCGTTACCATCGCCGTTCATGGGCGCCATCTTGCTGGTCACCTTTCCCTTTTTTGCGCTGGTCGCCGCTGGCTACTTGGCCGCGCGGCGGCGCTGGCTGCCGCTGGAGGCGATTCCCGGGCTCAACGGTTTCGTGCTGTATTTTGCGCTGCCGGCCATGTTGTACCGCTTTGGCGCGTCGACGCCGATCGCGCAGCTGCTCGACGGCGCGGTGGCCGGGGTGTGGTTGCTGTGTGCGCTGGCCGTGGTGGGTTTTGCGGTGGCGGTGACGTGGGGGGGGCGCATCGGCTGGAACGACGCCGCCTTCGGCGCGTTGGTGGCGGCGTTTCCCAACTCGGGCTTCATGGGGGTGCCGCTGATCGCCGCGCTGCTGGGGCCCGCGGCCGTGGGCACGGTGATCGTGGTCATCGTGGTGGACATGGTCATCACCAGCTCGCTGTGCATTGCGCTGTCCCGGCTGGATGCGGGCGAGGGCGGTGCGCGCGCGGCGTTGCGGCAGGCGCTGCTGGGGGTGGCGCGCAACCCCATGCCGTGGGCCATTGGCCTGGGGGCGCTGGCGTCGGCGTGGCAGGTGGCACTGCCGCGGCCGCTCGACCAGACCGTGGGGCTGCTGGCGGACGCGGCCAGCCCGGTGGCGCTGTTTACCATCGGGGCGGTGCTGGCGCGCTCGCAGATGCAGGCCGATCACCCGATGCCGTGGCGCGACTACGTGCCGCTGGCGCTGGTCAAACTGCTGTTGCACCCGCTGCTGGTGTTGTTGGTGGGCGCGGCGGCCATCCAGCTGGGGGCGCCGCTGCAGCCGACGGCGCTGACGGTCATGGTGCTGGTGGCGGCGCTGCCCAGCGCCAGCAATGTCTCGCTGCTGGCCGAGCGCATGGGGGCCGACAATGGCCGCATCGCGCGCATCATCCTCGTGTCCACCGCGCTGGCATTTCTGACCTTTTCGGCGGCGGTGGCCGCCTTGCGCTGAGCGGCAGGCGCGCCGTCAGAAGCTGAGCGGATCGACGTCGATGGCCCAGCGCACCAGGCCGCGCGTGTCGGCATGGCCGCGCAGGCCTTGCAGGCGCGGCATCCAGGCGGTCAGCAGGGCCTGCAGGGCGCTGCGCCGGGGGCTCTCGAGCAGCAGTTGTGCGCGTTCGATGCCGGCCACGCGCGTCAGCGTCATCGGCACCGGTGCATAGAGGGTCACGTGGGCGCGTCCAGGCAGGTCGTGCGCTGCCTCGGCGGCGCGGCGCAGCCAGGCCAGGGCCGCGTCGAGCTGCCGTGCCTCGGCGCGCAGCAGCGCCTGGTGGCTGAAGGGGGGCATGCCGGCGATGCGCCGCTCTTCGAGCTGTTGCGCGGCGAAGGCGGCATAGTCGTGCCGGGCCAGTGCCGCAAACAGGGGGTGTTCGGGGTAGGCGGTCTGCACCCACAGCTCCACCGCGCTGTTGTGGGCCGCCACGAACGCGGCGTCGCGCCCCGCGCGCCCCGCGGCCTGCATGAGCAGCGAAAACAGCCGCTCCGGCGCGCGCCAGTCGCTGGCAAACAGGGCGCCGTCGGTGTTGACGCTGGCCACCAGGGTGATGCGCCGGAAGTCATGCCCTTTGGCGATCATTTGCGTGCCGACCAACACATCGACGTCACCCGCGTGCACCGCCGCCAGCGTGCGCTCGAGCGCACCTGCGGCGCGCGCCGTGTCGGCATCGAGCCGACCGACACGCACCGGTGTGCCGTCGGGCCGCCGCAGGTGGCTCAGCGCGGCGATCAACTGCTCTTCGAGCTGCTCGGTGCCGCGCCCCAGCGGGGCCAAATCCACGTTGCCACAGTCCGGGCAGGCACGGGGCACGGGGGCGGTGTGGCCGCAGTGGTGGCAGCGCAGGTGGCGGTCGCCTTTGTGGTAGACCAGGTGCGCGCTGCAGTGCGGGCAGCCGCTCTTCCAGCCGCAGTCGGCGCAGGCGATCACGGGGGCGTAGCCCCGCCGGTTGAGCAACACGAGCGCCTGTTCGCCGCGCTCCAGGCGCGCCTCGATGGCGGCCAGCAGGGGCGGCGCCAGCGCCACGCCGCGCGGTTGTTGGCGCAGATCGAGCAGCCGCAACCGGGGCCACAGGGCCCCGCCCATGCGGTCGCTGATGTCCACGCGCCGGTAGCGGCCGCGCTCGGCGGCATGCCAGCTCTCTAGCGAGGGGGTGGCCGAGCCTAGCACGACGCGGCAACCCGCGTCGGCGCCGAGCCGGCCCCGGTACACGGCCAGATCGCGCGCGGAGTAGCGCGCTCCCTCCTGGCTTTTGTAGCTGGGGTCGTGCTCCTCGTCCACCACGATGAGGCGCAGCCGCGGCAGGCTGGCGAAGATGGCCATGCGCGTGCCCAGCACGATGCGTGCGTGCCCCAGATGCGCTGCCAACCAGTGCCGCAGGCGTTGCGCAGGGGTCAAGCGTGAGTGCAGCGTCGTCACCGCGTCGCCAAAGCGGGCGCGAAAGCGCTGCTCCAGCTGTGGCGTCAGGTTGATCTCCGGCACCAAGACCAGCGCTTGGGCGTGCGGCTCGCGCGCCAGCAGACGCGCCGTCGCTTGCAGGTAAACCTCGGTTTTGCCGCTGCCGGTGGCACCAAACAGCAGCACGGGCCGATCACTGCTTTCGATGGCCGCCAGCGCCTGGGCCTGCGCCGAGGTCAGCGCGGGCCCGTCGGCGGCGGGCGCGGGCGCTGTTGCGGGGGGCGCCAGCCGCTGCAAGCGCCGCGCGATTTGTGCCTTGTTCGCGTCGCGCAGCGCGGGCGGCAGGGCCGCCAAGGCGACTTCGCCCAGCGCACGCTGGTAGTAGCGGGCCGCAAACGCCACCAGGGCGCGCCACTCGGCGCTCAACGCGGGCAGGGCGTCCCAGACTTCGCCGATGGGGCGGATCTGATCGGGCGTGACCGCTGGCGCCGCCTCGGTGCCGTCCGCACAGTCCCAGACGATGCCCAACACGGTGCGCCGCCCCAACGGCACGCGCACCAGTGTGCCCGGCGTCAGCGGACGCTCGTAGCCGTAGGTCAGGCGTTGCCCCAACCCGCTGTGGGCGGGCGCTGCGACGACCACATCGACGCGCACCGGTGTCAGGGGAGTGTCGGCCCGGTCGATCATGGTGGCTCTGGGGCGCCCCTCGTGCCTCTGTGGCGACTGGGCAGATCGGCGGTCAAGGGTGTGGATAAATTTGTCGACAAGCTGCGGATCTTGCGCGTAAGTCCTTGATGTGGCGGTACTCCACGGTTTTTCGACTCCCCGGAGAGGTGGCCGGTAATGGCTTTCATATCAATGACTTACGTCGGTTCGCAGGAGGATTGTCGAGTGCTTCCCTTGCCGATGGACAGGCTGGCCCGCTTGCGGCCATCTGTGCATAACAACCGACGAATCGCGACCCGCGCCGTCAAGTACGTTGCCGCATCTGGCGCGAATGGCGATGCACCGTCTCGACCAGCACGTGCACGTGCTCCGGGGGCGTGTGCAGGCTGATGCCGTGTCCCAGGTTGAAGATGTGGGTGGGCCCGCGTTGGCTCGGGTCGGTGTGCGGCGGCCCGAAGGATTCCAGCACGCCCACGGCCTCGCGCTCGATGGCCTCGGGCGTGGCCAGCAGCACCGCGGGGTCCAGATTGCCTTGCAACGCTTTGCCCGGCCCGCCCGGTACCCCGCCAACGCGCTGGCGCGCAGCCCCCAGGTTGACCGTCCAGTCCAGCCCCAGCACGTCACAGTCCAGCTCGGCCATCGCTTCCAGCCACTGCCCGCCCCCCTTGGTGAAGACGATGCGCGGAATCACCTGGCCCGCGTGCTCGCGTGGCAGTTGTTCGAGAACGCGGCGGGTATAGGCGAGGCTGAAGGTGTGGAACGCCCCATCGGCCAACACCCCACCCCAGCTGTCGAACACCATCACCGCCTGCGCCCCAGCCTCGATCTGCTGGCGCAAATAGTGCGCCACCGCGTCGGCGTTGACTGCCAGCAGCTGGTGCATCAGATCCGGTCGGCTGTAGAGCATGCGCTTGACGTGGTGGTAATCGTCCGACCCGCCCCCTTCGACCATATAACACGCCAGCGTCCAAGGGCTGCCCGAAAATCCGATCAGCGGTACCCGCCCGCCCAGCGCGCGCCGGATGCTGGTGACGGCGTCGAACACGTACCGCAGGCGTTCCATATCGGGCACGGCCAGTGCGGCCACGTCGGCTTCGGTGCGCACGGCACGTTCGAACCGCGGCCCCTCGCCGTTGACGAAGTGCAGCCCCAGACCCATTGCGTCGGGCACGGTCAGAATGTCCGAAAACAAAATCGCTGCATCCAGGGCGTAGCGATCCAGGGGCTGCAGCGTCACCTCGGTTGCGTAGTCCACGTTCGTCGCTAGCCCCATGAAGCTGCCCGCGCGTGCGCGCGTGGCCCGGTACTCGGGCAAATAGCGCCCCGCCTGGCGCATCAGCCAAATCGGCGTGTATTCGGTGGCCTGCCCCAGGCAGGCGCGCAGGAAAGTGTCGTTTTGCAAAGGGGCGAAGGGCATGGGTGGTCGCAGCGATGAGGAGCCGGTGGATGCCGCATTATCCCGTGTCGCGGCTCCGCGTCCTGGCGCGGGCGCCGTCACAGCGTCGCCAGTGCCTCGCGCACCTCGCGTACCGACAGCAGTTCCGACAGCACCCGTGGCGCACGCCCGGGGGCGAGCAGCACATAGACCGGCACCCCGGTGCGCCCCAGGCGGGCCAGCTCGGCGGTGATGACGGGATCGTAGCGCGTCCAGTCGGCACGCAGCAGCTGCACCCCTTTGGCGCGCATGTCGGCCAGCACGTCGGGGTGGCCCAGGGTCGTTTTTTTGTTGACCTGGCAGGTCACGCACCACGCGGCAGTAAAGTCGACGAACACGGGCTGGCCGCGCGCCAGCAGCCGCTCGACCGCCTCAGGCGACCAGGGCTGCCACACCAAATCGCCCGCCAGCGCCTCGTCGGCGGCCGCGGTGGTGCCATCGCTGGCCACATTTGCCGGTATCAACTGCCCGACGCGCGGGCCCCAGACGGTGCCTAGCCATCCCAGCAGCGCCACGGCCACACTGCCCAGTACCCAGCGCGCGCGTCCGCGCAACGACCAGGCCCACAGGGCAAAGGCCAACGCCACCAGTAGTGCCAGCAGCGCTGCCGCGCCGTCGATGCCGCTTTGCTGTCCCAGCACCCACAGCAGCCAGACGACGGTGGCGAACATCGGAAACGCCATCGCGTGCCGGAACGTCTCCATCCACGGCCCGGGCCTTGGCAGGCGCCGTGCCAGCGCAGGCCAGAAGCTGGCCGCCAGATACGGCAGCGCCATCCCCAGGCCCAGGGCGGCAAAGACGCTGAGCGCCTGCGCCGCCGGCAGCGTCACCGCCAGCCCCAGCGACGCCCCCATGAACGGCGCGGTACAGGGCGAGGCGATCGCGGTGGCCAGCACCCCGGTCAAAAAGGCATCGGCCAGCGGATGGCGCAACTGCAGGCCAGCCAGCCCCGGGGGCGCGAGCTGACCCAGGTGGAACACCCCCGCGAGATTGAGGCCGATCAGCGTGAACAGCGTGGCCAAGCCAGCGACGACCCAGGGGTTTTGCAGCTGAAACCCCCAGCCCACGGCCTCACCCGCCGTGCGCAGCCCGAGCAAAACGGCACCCAGGGCGAGAAACGACAACACCACGCCCGCGGTGTAGGCCAGCCCACGCAGCCGGTGGGCGCGCGCGTCGCTGCCGTGCGATTGAAACGCCATGACCTTGATCGCCAACACGGGAAAGACGCACGGCATCAGGTTGAGCACCATCCCGCCCACCAACGCCCCCAACAAAGCCAGGGCGAAGCCCAGCGACGACGGTGGCGGATTGGCGGGCACGGGCGTCGGCAGGGCTGGCGTGGCAGCGGGCGCTGGCGCCACGGGCGGCCAGCGACCCGCCACGGGCCAGTCGAGCCGCACACCCGCTGTAGCCAGGCCATGGGGCTGGGGCGCCGGTGGCGCCAGCACGAATGCCAGACGGTCGGGAGCCTCGCTGCGGTAGGGCGTCAGCGGGACGCTGGCGTGCCAGGTATCGCCGTCCCAACGCTGCTCCCACGGCGCACCCGGTGCGATGAGATTGCCCGTCTCCGGAAAAAATTCGAGCCGCTGCCCGCGCCATGCGGGGGGCAATCCCGCCACCTGCAGCCGCAGCCGCTCGCCCTCCACGCGCAGCTCGCCGCGTCCCTCGATCGTGCGCGGCACGGCCGCGAGCGCCGCCTCGAAGGCGGCCGCGTGCTCCGTAAGGGGGCGGTCCGTCGGTATTTGCAGCTGCAGCCGCGCCTCCTCCGGCACGCATTCGCGGCGACAGATCAGCCAGGTGGCGCGCACTTGCACGGTCAGGGTGGGCCCGTCCGCGAGGCGCGACACGGTGACCGGTACCGGCAGCAGCAGCGTGCCGTCATAGCCGTAATTGGCCAACTCACCAATGGGGAACTTGCGCGGGGTGGGCCACTGCACCTCACCCGGCTGTAGCCCGTCTGGCAACGTCCACTCGAGTTCGATCGGCAGGCCCGAGTCACCCGGGTTTTTCCAATAGGTGTGCCACTCGGGTGCGTGTTCGATGCGCAGGCCCAACCACAAGGGCCGACCCGGCGCGACGCCTTCGGGGGCGTGCGCCAGCAGCTCGACGCGCGAATACTCACTTTGCGCCACCGCGGTCGGCGTGGTCGAGCGCCCGGGCAGTGACCAGCCACCTTGTGCGGCCACCCAAGGCGAAAACAGCAGCAACCAAAACAGCAGCCACGCGCGTACGGGGCGCAGGGGGTCGATGGGGCGGGCGGTCGCGGACGTCATGTCACCTCTCATGATCGGAAAGTCGGTGCAGCGTTCCCGATTGTCGGGCAGTCGCGGCAGGCTTGCAGGCGCCGCCCACCCATACCGGCCGGGGGCTTCCCATTTCGGGCCGCTCGTTCAACAATGATCAGGCGAAATCGTATCCATACGTGTGTTGTTGGAACGAGGAGAGGACATGCTGTCCATCGACCACACCATCGAGAGCTGGGTGCGCCGCTGGCGCGAGCGCGTCGATCTGCCGCTGCGTGTGCGCTGGCACACCGACGCGGGCGCGGCGGGCGAGGCGCCATTTTGGGACCTGGGGAACTTCGAACAGCCACGGGTGACCATCACCGTGCGCGATGCCGCGGCACTGCCCGCGCTGCTGGCCCCCAGCCTGGATACGCTGGGCGAGGCGTATGTCGAGGGTCGTATCGACGTCGAAGGCGCGATCGAGGATGTCATCGCCATGGCGCAAACGCTGGTGGCGGCCAGCGCCGAGTCAGAGTCCCGCACGCCGGGCGCCCTTTCGCGTTGGGTGCGGGCGTTGACGACGCACACCCGCCGCTCCGACCGCGAGGCCATCCAGTACCACTACGACGTCTCCAACGATTTCTACGCGCGCTGGCTCGACCCGGCCATGGTTTACTCGTGCGCCTATTTCGAGCAGGGCGACGAGGACCTGGCCACCGCGCAGCGCAAAAAGATCGACCACATTTTGACCAAGGTGCGGTTGCAGCCTGGCCAGACCTTACTCGACATCGGTTGCGGTTGGGGCGCGCTCGTCATGCGTGCCGCGCAGGCGTTCGGCGCGCGCTGTGTCGGCATCACGCTGTCGCAGGCGCAGTACGACCTGGCGCGCGAGCGTGTGGCCGCTGCCGGGCTTGCCGACCGGGTCGAGATTCGCCTGCAGGACTATCGTGACGTCGACGGTACCTACGACTGCATCACCAGCGTCGGCATGTTCGAGCACGTCGGGCTGCGCCATCTGCCGGAGTACTTTCGCATCATCCACGACCGACTGGCGCCCAGTGGCTGGTGCCTCAACCACGGCATCACTACCACCGATCCCCACGATGGCGAGACGCCGCACGGCGGTGGCCGTTTCATCGATCGCTACGTCTTTCCGCATGGGGAGCTGCCGCACATCGGCACGGTGCTGCGCACCCTGCAAGAGGGCGGATTGGAGCCGTTCGACGTCGAGAGCCTGCGCCGCCACTACGCGCTGACGCTGACGCATTGGAGCCGCGCCTTCGAGGCGCAGCGCGATGCCCTGCGCGCGATGGTGCCCGAGAAAACCTGGCGCATCTGGCGTGTCTATCTGGCGGGCTGCGCCTGGGCGTTCGAGCACGATCAGGTCTCGATCTTTCAGGTGCTGTGCCGGCGCGCGGGCCGCAGCGCGCAGGAGCTGCCGTGGTCACGGCGCTGGATCTACGAGGGCCAAACGCGCGGGCCGGGCGGTTGATCGGCGCGATTGGCTAAGATGGGCCCATGTCCGTCTCGCCCGCTGCTGCACCGTCCCCGACCCTGAAGCGCTGGGCCGACCTGCGCTGGCCGGAGGTACAGGCGCTCGACCCCGCGCGCACCGTGGCCGTGTTGCCACTGGGCGCGACCGAGCAGCACGGTCCCCATTTACCGCTCGGGGTCGACACCGCCATTGCCGAGGCCGTGCTGGCGGCCGCTGCCCCCCACCTGCCACCCGACGCGCCGATCTATGCCCTGCCGACGCAAGCCGTGGGCTTGAGTCCCGAGCACGCGCGCTACCCCGGCACCCTCACCCTGTCGGCGCCGACCGCACTCGCCCTGCTGGGCGACATCGGCGCGTCCGTGGCGCGCGCCGGCGTGCGCAAGCTCGTCTTCTTCAACGGCCATGGGGGGCACGTGGGGTTGATGGACATGGCCGGTCGCGAGCTGCGGGCGCGGCACGACGTGCTCGTGTGGGGCGTCAACTGGTACGACCTGCCGTGGACCGAGGCCGACGGCCACGACCTGCAGTCCGATCTGTCGGCGCGCGAGCGCCGCTTCGGCGTGCACGCGGGCCAAGTGGAGACGGCACTCATGCTGGCGATGGCCCCGCAGCGGGTGGCGCTGGCGGCGGCGCGTGACTTTGCCTCGTCCTCTGAGCAGCGTGCCCAGCGCTATCCGCTGCTGGGCAATGGCCGCAGCGCCAAATTCGCTTGGCAAATGCAAGACCTGCACCCGGCGGGCGCGGCCGGCAACGCGACGGCCGCCGACGCCGAATGGGGTCGGCGGGTGGTGGCCGCGGCGGGTCGGTCGCTCGCCCAGTTGTTGCTGGAAGTGATGGCCGTGCCTCTCACCACGGCGGTGGCTGGGCCGTCGATGGAGGAAGGCGGCGCCTGAGTGGCGCGGCGCTCACGCGTGCGTGATCCACTCGCGATGCTGGGGCTCGCTCAAGTGCGGCAGTGCGTTGAAACTCACCAGCGCGCATCGCTTCGGGGTGTGCGCGACTTCCGTCACGCTCGTGTTGCGCATGCGCAGATTGAGCTCGATCGTCGCCTCTGGCGAGGCCGCCACCAAATGCCCGACGATGGTAGCAATGGGGCCGCCGCTGGTCACCACCAGCACGTCACCCGCATACTGGGCGCGCACATGCGCCAGCACCGCCACCGCTTCTCGCACGAAGGTGTCGTAGGTCGGCATGCCGCGCGGCGAGATCACCCCGGCCATCCATTGCTGTAACGCATCGCGCAGCAGACGAAAGTGCGCTCGGTAGCCCTGCGGCGTGTGCGGGTCGCCCAGGGGGGGCGCATTCAGGGCTTCGATCAGCGCGGCGCTGTCGTACTCGTCCAGCCCTGGCCAGACCTGGGCCTCACCCTCGATCTGCCCACCGTCTCGAATGGCCTGCCAGGTCTCGTGGTGGCGGCGCAGGGTGCCCGTCAGCACCGCGTCGAACCGCATCCCGTGCGCGCGAAAATACTCGCCCAGGCGCCGCCCCTGTTGCCAGCCCAACGCGCTCAGGCGGTCGTAGTCGTCGCTGCCGAAAGAAGCCTGCCCGTGGCGCACGAGGTGGATCGTTCCCATGCCCCCATTGTCGGTCGCCACACCCGGTCATCCGGTCGCGTGAGCGACGCCACCCATGCCGCTCGATGCCATCCACACCGCCGTGACCACCAACGCCGCAGCCATCACGCGATTGAAAACCCGTAGGCGCCGCCCGCTCGGCCGGCCCTCGACCACGGGCCCCGCCAGCCAGCCGCGCAGTACCGAGCCCACCAGCGCATAGGTCAGGTTGCTTGAAAAAGCGTAGAACACCATCACCGGCAGCACCAGCCAGAACCGCGGCCACGCGTGTGCGTGTCCCGCGATCCAGCCCGCCACGATGGACAGCGCGAGCATCCAGGCCTTGATATTCAAGAACTGCAGGCTCACCCCGCGCCAAAACGTGATGGCCAGGGCATCCGACTCGCCGCGTGCCAGTGTCGAAGCGCCGGCCAGCCGCCACGCCAGCCACAGCAGGTAAGCGACCCCGCCCCAGAGGATTCCCAGCCGCAGCGCCGGCACGGCCAGCACCACCGCCCCCACCCCGGCGGCGCACAACGCGAGCAGCAACGACCAACCCACTGGCACGGCACACACGAAAGGCAAGGCGCGGCGCAGACCCCCGTTGGCCGCCAGGGCGGTCGAGAGTGTGGTGTTGGGACCAGGTGTGAAGCTGGTGGCCGTGGCCAGCGTCAGCAGGGCCAGGAATTCACTCCAGGTCATGGATGGTGCTCACCGCGCTCGCACGCGCTCAGGGCTTCCCAGCGCTCCAGCGCCTCCATCAGCGTTGCTTCGATCGCCCCGTGCCGTTCGGCCAGCGCCTGCGCCCGCTGGGGGTCACGTCCGTACAGCGTGCCGTCGGCCAGCTCGGCCTCGATCGCACGCTGCTCGGCCTCCAGTGCATCGATGCGTCCCGGTAACGCCTCCAGTTCTCGCCGCTCTTTGTAACCCAAGCGGCGCGGGGCGGGAGCCGCCGTCGTGGAGGCGGCGCGGGGTGCGGTCGCTGTCTCGGTCGCCTTCGTTTCGGCCCGGCCCGGCGCGTCCTCGTCCCGCCAGGCCGATGGCCACACCGGCACCCGCCCATGCAGCCGCATCGACTGCGTCATCCAGTCTTGCACTCCGCCTTCGTATTCGCGCCAGCAGCCGTCGCCCTCGAACACCAGCGTGCTCGTCACCACCGCGTCCAGAAAGCGCCGGTCGTGGCTCACCAGCAACACCGTGCCGGGATAGTCCGCCAATCGCTGCTCGAGTAGCTCCAGCGTGTCGATGTCGAGGTCGTTGGTCGGTTCGTCCAACACCAGCACGTTCGCCGGTCGCGCGAACAGCCGCGCCAGCAGCAGCCGGTTGCGCTCGCCTCCCGACAACGAGCGCACCGGGCTCTGGGCGCGGGCCGGGGAGAACAAAAAATCGGCCAAGTAGCTGCGCACGTGCGTGCGTCGTCCCTCGCACTCGATCCAGTCGCTGCCCGGGCTGATGGCTGTTTCCAGCGTGGCGTCGAGGTCCAGCGCGTCGCGCATCTGGTCGAAATACGCCACCGCCAACTGGCTGCCCAGACGCACCTGGCCCACATCGGGCGCCAACTCACCCAGCAACAGACGCAACAGTGTCGTCTTGCCAGCGCCGTTGGGGCCGATGAGTCCAATCTTGTCACCTCGGAGCACCGTCAAGGACAAATCACGCACGATGGTCGTGCGCTGTGCCCCCTCACCCAGCGCCAGGCTCACCCGCTCCAATTCCGCCACCAGGCGCCCACTCGCCTGTCCGCGCGCCAGCTCCAGCCGCACCTGGCCGACCGCCTCGCGCCGCTCGGCGCGTGCCCGTCGCAGCCGCTGCAACCGCTCGATGCGTGCCTGTGCCCGCGTGCGGCGTGCCTCCACACCCTTGCGGATCCACGCTTCTTCTTGGGCCAGCAGCCGGTCGGCCTTGGCCTGCACCACGGCTTCTTGGGCCAGCTGTTCGGTTTTCAGGGCCTCATAACGGCTGAAGTTGCCGGGGTAAGACTGCAAGCGCGCGCGATCCAGCTCCACGATGCGGGTCACTACCCGGTCCAGAAAATAACGGTCGTGGCTGATCACCACCACGCTGCCCCGAAACGCCAGCAGCTGCTCCGCCAGCCAATCGATTGCATCGATGTCCAGGTGGTTCGTCGGCTCGTCGAGCAACAACACGTCGGGCCGACCCACCAGTGCCCGCGCCAGCGCCACGCGCTTGCGCACGCCACCCGACAACGTCTGCAGCACGCCGTCCGCGGGCAGCCGCAGGCGCGCCAGCGTTTCGGCCACGCGCTGCTCCCAGCGCCAGCCGTCCACCGCCTCGATCGCATTCTGCAGCGCATCCAAATCCTCGCCGGGCGTGGCCGCCATGTACCGCTGCAGCCATGTGCGAACATCCTGCAGACCGTCGGCGACCGCCTCGAAAACCGTGTGTTGGTCCTCGAACGCCGGCTCCTGCGCCACGTACGCCCAACGTAGCCCCTGCCGCCGCTGCACCGCCCCGCTGTCGGGGTGTACCAAGCCGGCCAATAACCGCAACAGCGTCGATTTGCCGCAGCCATTGCGTCCCACCAGGCCCACCCGTTCGCCGGCGTCCAGGGTGAAGTCGGCCCCGTCCAACAGCGGCACGTGCCCGTAGGCCATCGACACTGCCATGCATTGCATCCACGTCATGGCTGCGCAGCGTAGCAGGTTCGCCGCCCGCGCGACGGGTGCCTGGCACCACCCGTGCGACAGGCAGCGCCACCACCGTCGGCGCCCACCGATGCCAGCGATCCGTGCGCCGCGTGCAACGCCAGAAAATGGTGTATACTAGCGGGCTCTCAACAGTGCATCGCCCCCGGGGTGGTGCCAAGACACAGAAGGCGGTAGCAAGTCAAAAGCAGCTTGGCAAAGCTTGCAAAGACGCCAAAAACTGTGTCATAATACTGAGCTTCGCTGATCGCGGCGAGGTGAGAGGGGTT
>DYIC01000017.1 GCA_020723845.1 Hydrogenophaga sp. | reverse complement strand
GTTTTCCAGAAAACCCTGCCGTTTGGTGACCTGGTCGAGCGCGACCAAGGTCTCCAACAGGGCCCGCATGTGCTTCAGGGGCACGGCATTCGGCCCATCCGACAGCGCCTGCGCGGGGTTGGGGTGCGTCTCCATGAACAGGCCGGCGATGCCGACGGCCACCGCCGCCCGCGCCAGCACCGGCACGAACTCGCGCTGGCCGCCGCTGCTGGTGCCCTGGCCACCGGGCAGCTGCACCGAGTGCGTGGCGTCGAACACGACGGGCGCGCCCGTCTCGCGCATGATGGCCAGACTGCGCATGTCCGACACCAGGTTGTGATAACCGAAGCTCACGCCGCGCTCGCAGGCCAGAAAGCGGTCTTCGCTCAGACCCGCCTCGCGCGCGGCGGCGCGTGCCTTGTCGATGACGTTTTTCATGTCCTGGGGTGCCAGGAACTGCCCTTTTTTGATGTTGACCGGTTTGCCGCTTTGCGCCACGGCACGGATGAAGTCGGTCTGGCGGCACAGGAATGCCGGCGTCTGCAGCACATCCACCACCGCAGCCACCTCGGGCACCTCGGCCTCGGTGTGTACGTCGGTCAGGACCGGCACACCGACGTCGCGCCGCACGCGTGCCAGAATCTCCAGCCCGCGCTCCCGCCCCGGACCACGGTATGACTGGCCACTCGAGCGGTTGGCCTTGTCGTAGCTGCTCTTGAAGATGAAGGGGATGCCAAGCTCGGCCGTGATGGCCTTGAGCTCGCCGGCCACGTCCATCTGCAGCTGCTCGCTCTCGACCACGCAGGGCCCAGCGATCAGAAAAAAAGGCCGGTGCAGGCCGACCTCGAATCCGCACAGATTCATGCCGATGCGACCTCCGGGGTGGTTTGTGGCGCGCGCTGCTGCTGGTGCCGCAGCGCCGCCGCGATGTAGGCGTTGAACAGCGGATGCCCGTCCCAGGGGGTGGACTTGAATTCGGGGTGGAATTGCACCCCCATGAACCACGGGTGTACGTCCTGCGGCAGCTCCACGATTTCGGTGAGTTGCTCGCGCTGGGTGAGGGCCGAAATCACCAACCCCGCCTGACGCAGCCGGTCCAGGTATTGGGTGTTGGCCTCGTAGCGGTGGCGGTGCCGTTCGGTGACCACCGGGCCGTAGATTTGGTAGGCGAGTGTGCCCGGCAGCACGTCGGCGCTTTGCGCCCCCAGCCGCATGGTGCCGCCCAGGTCGGTGTTGGCGTCGCGCTTTTGCAGTGTGCCGTCGGCGTCGAGCCATTCGTCGATGAGCGCGATCACCGGGTGCGGGGTGTGCGGGTCGAACTCGGTGGAGTTGGCGCCCTCCAGTCCCGCCACATGGCGCGCAAACTCAATCGTCGCCACCTGCATCCCTAGGCAAATGCCCAGGTAGGGCACGCGCTGCTCGCGCGCGTAGCGCGCGGCGCGGATCTTGCCCTCCACACCGCGCTTGCCAAAGCCACCCGGCACCAGGATGGCGTCGAAGCCACCCAGGCGCTCGGCGACTTTGTCGTCGTCCAGCGTTTCCGAGTCGATATAGGTGATGGCCACGCGCACGTGGTTTTTCAGGCCGGCGTGGCGCAGCGCCTCGTTGAGCGACTTGTAGCTGTCGGACAGGTCCACATACTTGCCCACCATGGCGATGCGCACCTCGCCCTGCGGGTGCTCGACCTCGTAGACCAAGTCGTCCCAGCGCTTGAGGTTGGCCGGCGGGGTGTGCAGGCGCAGCTTGTCACAGATCAGGCCATCGAGCCCCTGCTCATGCAGCACGCGCGGCACTTTGTAGATGGTGTCCACGTCGGGCATAGAGATCACGCCCCACAGCGGCACGTTGGTAAAGAGGCTGATCTTTTCGCGCTCCTCGTCGGGGATGACGCGGTCGGCGCGACACAGCAGCGCGTCGGGCTGGATGCCGATCTCGCGCAGCTTTTGCACCGTGTGCTGCGTCGGCTTGGTCTTGAGCTCGCCCGCGGCGGCGATGTAGGGCACGTAGGTCAGGTGCACGAAGGCCGCGTTGTTGGGCCCCAAGCGCAGGCTCATCTGTCGCGCCGCTTCCAGAAACGGCAGCGACTCGATGTCGCCCACCGTGCCGCCGATTTCGGCGATCGCCACGTCCACCCCTTCGGCACCACGCTGGATGAAGGTCTGGATTTCGTTGGTGACGTGCGGAATGACCTGCACCGTCTTGCCCAGGTAGTCGCCGCGGCGCTCCTTCTCCAGCACGGATTTGTAGATCTGGCCCGTGGTGAAGTTGTTGCTGCGCTTCATGCGCGTGGTGATGAAGCGCTCGTAGTGACCCAGGTCGAGGTCGGTCTCGGCGCCGTCGTCGGTGACGAACACCTCGCCGTGCTGGAACGGGCTCATGGTGCCCGGGTCGACGTTGAGGTAGGGGTCGAGTTTGATGAGGGTGACGCGCAGGCCGCGCGACTCCAGCAGCGCAGCCAGCGACGCGGAGGCGATGCCCTTGCCCAGAGAGGACACCACGCCGCCAGTGACGAACACGTATTTGGTCATGACGTTGGGCGGGCCGATCCCGGCCCGTCTATGGAAAGGCCGATTATAAAAGCCGCTGCGGTGCTGCCAGCCCCTCGTGAGCTTGCCACGCATGGCCCGCGAGCAGGCTGTCAGCGGTATAGTGCGCTCGCATGAAAGAACTCGACGGCAAATCCATCGTCCTTGGTCTGTCTGGTGGCATCGCCTGCTACAAGTCGGCGGAGCTGTGCCGCCTGTTGGTGCGCGCGGGTGCCGCGGTGCAGGTGGTCATGACCGAGGCGGCGGCTCAGTTCATCACGCCGGTGACGATGCAGGCCCTGAGCGGCCGGCCCGTCGTCACCACGCAGTGGGACTTGCGCGAGCCCAACGCCATGGCCCACATCAACCTGGGGCGCACGGCCGACGCCATCGTGGTGGCGCCCGCCAGCGCCGACCTGATTGCCCAACTGGCGCAGGGCCGCGCGGCCGAGATTTTGACCCTGCTGTGCCTGGCGCGGCCCATCGAGCGCGTGCCGCTGCTGCTGGCGCCGGCCATGAACCGCGAGATGTGGGCCCATCCGGCCACACAGCGTAACCTGGCGCAGGTGCAGGCCGACGGGGCCACCGTGCTGGGCGTGGGGCAGGGCGAGCAAGCGTGCGGCGAGGTGGGCGACGGCCGCATGCTGGAGCCCGAGGAGATTCTGGAGGACGTGGTGGCGTGCCTCAGCCCCCAGGTGCTGGCTGGGCAGCGTGTGCTCATCACCGCCGGGCCGACGTTCGAGGCCATCGACCCCGTGCGCGGCATCACCAACCACAGCAGTGGCAAGATGGGCTTCGCGCTGGCGCGCGCCGCGCGCGAGGCGGGGGCCGACGTGACGCTGGTGGCCGGTCCGGTGCATTTGCGCACGCCACGCGGCGTGCACCGGGTGGACGTGCGGTCGGCGCAGCAGATGCTGGACGCGGTGCTGGCGCACGTGCACGAGGTCAACATCTTCATCGCCGCCGCAGCGGTGGCCGACTGGCGTCCGGCGCAGGCGGCCACGCACAAGCTCAAGAAAGACGGCAGCGGGCAGCCACCGGCACTGACGTTCGTGGAAAACCCCGACATCCTCGCTACCGTGGCAGCCTCACCCCGGGCGCAGCGTGGCGAGTTGTATTGCGTGGGTTTTGCTGCCGAAAGCCACGACGTGCTGGCCCATGCCCAGGCCAAGCGGGTACGCAAGGGCGTGCCGCTGCTGGTGGGCAATATCGGCCCCGCCACTTTTGGGCGCGACGACAATGCGTTGTGGCTGGTGGATGAGCGCGAGACGGTGGAGCTGCCACCCGCCAGCAAGATCGCGCTGGCGCGGCAGTTGGTGCGCGAGATCGCGCGCCGACTCGGCACCGACGCCGGCGCGGGAGATCGCGGCCAGTAGGGGCTGCGGCCGCCCCTTCTGTCCACCAACGCCCGCTCAGGTAGCGGGGGCGCCGTCGGGCCGGATGCGGAACCACAGCGCATACAGCGCCGGCACGAACAGCAGCGTGATCGCCGTGCCGACGGCCACCCCGCCGATGAGCACGTAGGCCAGTGGCCCCCAAAAGCTGTCTTGCGTCAGCGGCACGAAGGCCAGCACCGCCGCCATGGCCGTCAGCACGACAGGCCGCGCGCGTTGCACTGCCGCTTCCACCACGCCGTCGAATGGGCCCATGCCCGCTTCGAAATTGTCGGCCACCTGCTGCGTCAGGATGAGCGTGTTGCGCATCAGGATGCCCGCCAGCCCGGTCAACCCCAACAGTGCCACGAAGCCAAACGGTTGCTGAAAGACGAGTAGCGCCAGCACCGCCCCGATCAGGCCAAGGGGCGCGGTGGCCACCACCATGAACGTACCGGCAAAGGATCGCATCTGCAGCATGATGAAAATCAGCATCGCCGCCACCATCAGCGGTTGCAGTTTTTGGATCGAGAGGTTGGCTTTTTCGGACTGCTCCACCGAGCCTCCGATGGCCAGCCGGTATCCTGGGGGCAGCTCGGCGCGCACGGGTTCGAGCGCCTTCCAGACCGCGGCGGTCACATCGTTGGGCTGTGCGCCGTGGATTTCGGCCTGCACGGCCACGAACGGCTCGCGGTTATAGCGTTTGATGACGGGTTCTTCGTAGCGCACCTCCAGCGTGCCGAGCTGGGTCACGGGGACCTTGCGCCCGTCGCGGTTGAGCAGCTCCAGCCCGGCGAGCGACTGCACGTCCAGCCGGACACCCCCCGACGCGCCGCGCGCCACCAAGTCCACCGTGCGCGTGTCGCGCCGCAGCTGCGCCACGGGCACCCCGTCGAGCAAGAACTGCAGTTGCTGCGCCACGTCTTGCGGGGTCAGGCCCATCAGGCGCAGTCGATCGGCGTCGGCGCGCAGGTGCAGCACCGGCATGCGCTCGTCCCACTCCAGGTGCGGGTCCACGACGTGGGGGTTGGCTTCCATCACAGTGCGCACGCGGTGGGCGATGGCGCGTACCTGGTTGGGGTCGGGTCCAAAGACGCGGAACTGCACCGGCCATGCCACCGGGGGGCCGTACAGCAGCCGCGCGACGCGGATGCGCGCCTCGGGAAATTCGCCATCGCGAATGTGTTGTTGCAGCGCGGCGATGATGCGGTCGCGTCCCGCCTGATCGTGGGCCAGCACGATGAGCTTGCCAAACGCGGGGTTGGGCGGCTCGGGGTTGGCCGAGATGAAGAAGCGCGGCGCGCCCGCGCCCACGTAGGCCGACAGCGTCTTGACCTCGGGCATGGGCGACAAGATCGCCTCCAACCGGCGCACGGTGCGATCCGTCACCGCGATCGAGGTGCCTTGCGGCAGATAGACGCTGACCAACACCTCGGTACGGTCGCTGCTGGGGAAGAACTGTTTTTGCACGACCGTCGCCATGCCGACGGCCGACAGCACCAGCAGCGCCACCGTGCCCGCGACCACCGTCTTGCGGTGCACCACGCACCACGACACCAGCGCCCGCAGCCGCCGGTAGGCGGGCGTCTGGTACAGCGCATCGTGCGCGTGGCGCTGCTCAGGCGGCACGTCGCGCAGCAGCTTGACCCCCAGGTAGGGCGCAAAGGTCACCGCCACCACCCACGACACGAGGAGACTGACGCCCAACACCCAGAAGATGTTGCCCGCGTATTCGCCCACGCCCGAGCGCGCAAAGCCGATCGGTAAAAACCCTGCCACCGTCACCAGCGTGCCAAACAACATGGGGGCCGCGGTCACGTTCCAGGCGTGGGCCGCGGCGCGGATGCGATCCCAGCCTTCCTCCATCTTGACCAGCATCATCTCCACCGAGATGATGGCGTCGTCCACCAGCAGACCGAGCGAGATGATGAGCGCGCCGAGCGTGATGCGATCCAGGTTGATGCCCATGGCCTTGAAGACCAGAAAGCTCAAACCCAGCGTCACGGGGACCGCAATGCCCACGATCAGCCCGGCGCGCAGGCCGATGGCGAGCATGCTCACGCCCATGACCACGGCCACCGCGACCAGAAATTTGATCTGGAATAGGTCCACCGCCTTGCGGATGGCGTCGGCCTGGTTGGTGAGCTGCGTCAGCTCCATGCCCAGGGGCAGCTCGGCCTTTTCGGCTTGCAGGTAGCGCTCCAGCCGCTGGCCCAGCGCCAGGCCGTTTTCACCCTTGTTCATGACGACGCCAATCAGCACCGCGTCCTGCCCGCGCGCGCGCACGAGGTAGGTGGGCGGTTCTTCATAGCCGCGGCGGATGGTCGCAATATCGCCCAGGCGGATCACCTTTTGCCCGGCGCGGATGGGCAGCGCGGCCAGCGCCTGTGGGTCGGACAAATCGGCGTCGAGCCGAATGTACAAGCGCGGGCCGTCGGTTTCGAGCCGTCCGGTGGGCACGAGCCGGTTGCTCGCGTCGATGGCCTCGAAGATCGCTTGCGGCGACAGCCCTAAGTTGACCAGGCGGGCACTGTCGAACTCGACGAATACGCGCTCGGTGCGCTCGCCGATCAGCACCGCTTTGTGCACCCCATCGATGCGCTGCAGCTGGTCGCGCAGGCGGTCGGCTTCGCGCGCCAGATCGGCCATGGGCAGACCCGGCGCGGTCAGCGACAGCAGGCTGAAGTACACGTCGGCGA
Source organism: Hydrogenophaga sp. (assembly GCA_020723845.1). GTDB lineage: Bacteria > Pseudomonadota > Gammaproteobacteria > Burkholderiales > Burkholderiaceae_C > Tepidimonas. The sequence goes on along the minus strand of DYIC01000017.1, from coordinate 30,569 downwards.
AGTCGTCGTTGGCGATCGGGCCGATGACACCTGCGGGCATCTCGCGCTGGGCATCCCACATGCGTTTGCGCACCTGGTAGAACAGCTCGGCCACCTTGGCCTGCGGGGTGTAGTCGTGAAACTCCACCTGCAGCGTGGCCTGCCCGGGGCGCACGGTGGTTTCGATGCGGTAAAGGTACTCGACCTCTTGAATGCGTTTTTCCAGCCGGTCCACGACCTGCTGCTGCAGTTGCTGTGCGGTGGCGCCAGGCCACAGCACGTTGACCTGCATCACGCGCACGGTGAAGGCTGGATCCTCAGCGCGCCCCAGCGAAGCGAATGCGTAGATGCCGCCCAGCACGGACAAAATCAGCAGAAACAGGGTGACGGCGCGCTCGCGCACGGCCAGCGCCGACAGGTTGGGCAGGCTCATCGCGGCAGCTCCCGCACCGTCATGCCGGGCTGGATCAGGTGGGTGCCCAGCGCGATGACACGATCGCCCGCCTGCAGCCCGCCCTCGACCGTGGCCTGGCGGTCATCGGTGTGGTGCACGCGCACGGCGACCGGCTCAGGCCGCCCGTCACGCACGCGCCATACGCGCGGGCCCTCGCCGCGTTCGTCCAGCGCGCCGATGGGCACGCGCCAGCGGGTCGCAGCGGTCGCCGACGCACCGGGCAGCGCAAAGCGTGCGCTGACCACGCTGCCCAGCGCCACCGTGGCGGGCAAATCCGCCACGCTGTAGCGCGCGCGTCGGGTCCGCGCCAGCGCATCGACCATCGGGGCCGCCTCGCGCAGCCGCAGTGGGCGGCGCTGGCCATCGGGCAGGAGGGCCTCTCCTTGCGCGGGGGGCAGCACGCCGTCGGGGAAGTGGACCTCGACTTCGCGCTCGCCCGCCTGCGCGAGCACCGCCACCGGCTGGCCGGCACCCACCACCTGCCCCGGCTGGCCGCTGACGTCCACCAGCACGCCCGCCCCAGGGCTGCGCAACTGCGCATAACCGCGGGCGTTGCGCGCCTGCGCCAGCCGCGCGGCCGCAGCGTCGCGGCGGCTTTGCGCCTCGCGCAGCGTCAACTCGGCGCGATCGAGTGCCTGGGCACTCACGAAAGAGCGCGACTGCAGCTCCCGCACACGCGCCACGTCGGCCTGCGCGGTGCGCCATGCCGATTCGGCCGCCGCGGCGTCGGCTTCGGCGGCACGCACCGCTTGCTCCAGGTCCGCCGGATCCAGCTCGAACAGCACTTGGCCAGCACGGACCGTCTGCCCCGCGTCCACGCGCCGGGCCAGGATGCGTCCGCCCACCTGGAACGCCAAGGGTGCCTCGACGCGCGCGCGCACGGTGCCCGACAGGCCCTGTGCCGCTCCGAGGGCCGGTTCGATCGTGGCGGTGCGCACGAGTGGCGGCGCGGCCGCCTCCGCAGCGGCATCGGGCCCGCGCTGGCAACCCAGCAAGCCAGCAGCGGCCACCACCACCATCACACGGGCGCTCCACAGACGTTGGTATCGCAAAAGCATTTTGGCTATTCCAGTCGAACCACGATAATTGAACGGAATCGTACCGTAAATGAAAAACTCCAGCCGCCGTTCATGCCTAACGCAACGCCCCGAGGCCGCCCCGTCGATCGTCGCAAGGACGAGGCGATCCTGCGCGCGGTGCGACGCGTGCTGCAGCGCGATGGTCCATCTGCCGTGACGATGGAGCGCATCGCCCACGAGGCAGCGGTATCCAAGGCCACGCTGTACCGGCGCTATCCGAGCAGACAGGCGCTGCTCGAGGCACTGGTGAACCGGGACGCGGAGCGCGTCTTTCGCGCGTTACTGCAGCCGACTGCTGGACCGGGGGGTGTGCGCACACAGCTGGAGGCATTCGTGGTCGATCTGGCCGGGTTGCTGTGCGGGCCGGACCATCGGCGCTATCTGCAGGCGTTGGGCGACCTGCCGCGCGCCGGGGTGGATCTACAGGGCATCTGGCGACGTGGCCCGGCCCAAGCGCACGGCCGTTTGGCCGCCTTTCTGGCGTCGGCGCACGCCAACGGGCACTTGCACTGCGACGATCCCGCCGCGGCGGCGGAGCTGCTGCTCGGCATGGCGGTGGGGCTGGATTTGGTGCGGTCGCTATACCGGGTGCCGCAGCAGCGCTATCGACTGGCGGCGCGGCGCACCCATGCCGAATACGTCGTGGACCTGTTTCTCCGTTGCTACGCGCCCGAAAACCGCGCGACCGATCCTTAGGGTGGGTCGACCGTCAGCGCTGCACGCAAGGCCGCTTCATCGACGCCTTCCACTTCCACGCGCTTGGTTCGGGCCGTGTGGCCTTGTACGATGCGCACGCGCGAGCGCGGCACTCCGCAGCGCTGCGCCACGAACGAAACCAGCTCCGCGTTGGCCGCGCCGTCCACGGGTGGGGCGTGCAGTTGCAGCTTCGGTTTGCCGTCGTGCTCGCCAACCACGCGGGTCTGGCGCGCGCCGGGTTGGCAATAGATGACGATATGGGCCATGTCATCTCAACGCGATGCCAAGCGCATTTTGTATCATGGCCCGTCATGACCATCATCGACACCCTGAAACGTTGGGCAGGGGAAGACTGGCAAGTTCGGGACACCGCGCTCAGGCGCAATGTGCGCGTGTTGGGTTTGGCAGCGTGGGTTTTGCTGATCCTCAATGTCGCACACGTGGGGGTCTTCGTCTTGCTGCGCTTCGATGATCCCATTCGCGATGCATGGGCGCGGCAGATCGCGCTGGCCCACGGCGGGATGGCTGTCGTCGCGGTCACGATCGCGGTGCTTGCGCGCCGCGTGCACGGCGCAGCGGAACTCACTCGCTGGCATCGCGGGTTGCCTTTGGTCGCCGCCGTGCTGATCATCGCCTGGGCGATCGCCGTTACCGTTATCGACCAAGCGGTCACGGCGAGTGTCAATGCCTATGTCAATGCGATGATCGCTATGGCGATCGTGTACCTGTTTCGGCCAGCCACCGCGCTGATCGTGTTGACCCTGGCCTGGGCTGGGCTGGCCGGGGTGCTGGGGTGGATGGTGTCAGATCCGGCCCAACTGGCCACGAGTCGCATGAATGCGGTGACCGCCACGGCGCTGGCGATGCTGATCAGCGTCCTGTCGTGGCGCCATTTCGTCCGTACCGAGCTGCTGCAACGCGCGCTGGCTGAGAGCAATCGCCAGCTGCAGGCGCAGCGTGCCGAGCTGGAGCGGCTTGCCAACAAAGATGCTTTGACGGGGCTGCTCAACCGACGCGAGTTCGAGCGTCAGGCTGCGCTCGAGCTGGCGCGGGCACGGCGGCTGGGAAGTCCGCTGGCACTGTTCATACTCGATCTGGATCATTTCAAGGCGGTCAACGACACGCACGGGCATGCGGTCGGCGATCAGGTACTGGTGGGGGCGGCCACGCGCATGTCGCGCTCGATCCGGCAAACCGACCGGCTGGCCCGCTGGGGTGGGGAAGAATTCGTGCTGCTGTTGCCCGACACCGGTTGCGAGAGCGCATCTTTGTTGGCAGAGAAGCTGCGGCACGCGGTGGGGGATGCACCGATGCCGGGGATGGGTTCGAGCGTGACGGTCAGCATTGGAGCCGTCGTGGCGCGTGGCGATGACCTTCCGGACTGGCCGGTGTTGCTGAGGATGGCAGATGAGGCGCTGTATCAAGCCAAGCGCGAAGGCCGCAACCGCGCGTTCGTTCGCTGCCTCAAATCGGACCGATCGTCCCTAGCAAAAAACGAAACCCGCTGACTGGGCGGGTTTGGATTGGTGCCGCAAAGAGGATTCGAACCTCCGACCTACTGATTACGAATCAGTTGCTCTACCAGCTGAGCTATTGCGGCAGGGCGACTTTCGGGCTGGGTGCCAGAAGTATCGCGAAACCCAAATTATAGCGCGACGTCGGGCAGGTGGTCAGGCGGGTGGGTTCTCTTCCAGGTGGTAGCGCGTGATGCGCTCGACTTCGTTTTTCGAGCCGAGGATGACGGCCACACGCTCGTGCAGACTGCGCGGGACGATGTCGAGGATGCGGCGGCGTCCGTCGGTGGCCGCGCCGCCAGCCTGCTCGACGATCCAGCCCATGGGGTTGGCCTCGTACATCAGGCGCAGTTTGCCCGGCTTGGTCGGCTCGCGCTTGTCCCACGGGTACATGAACACCCCGCCGCGCGAGAGGATGCGGTGCACGTCGGCCACCATGGAGGCGATCCAGCGCATATTGAAATCCTTGCCGCGTGGGCCTTCTTTGCCGGCCAGACACTCTTCGATATAGCGCCGCACCGGCGGGGCCCAGTGGCGCCAGTTGCTCATGTTGATGGCAAACTCTTGTGTGTCCTCGGGGATGCGCACCTGGTCTTGCGTGAGCACCCAGGCGCCCTGTTCGCGGTCGAGGGTGAACAGGGCCACGCCATTGCCCACGGTCAGCACCAGTGTCGTTTGCGGGCCGTAGATGCAATAGCCCGCCGCCACCTGCTGTCGGCCTGGCTGCAAGAAGTCCGCTTCGCATACCGGATCGACGACGGTGGGATCCTCGTGCACGCGCCGCAGCACCGAAAAGATGGTGCCGATGCTGACGTTGCAGTCGATGTTGCTGGAGCCATCGAGCGGGTCGAACAACAGCAGGTATTCACCCTGCGGGTAACGGTTGGGGATGGGGTGGATGCCGTCGAGCTCCTCGGACGCCATGGCCGCCAAGTGACCGCCCCATTCGTTGGCTTCGATGAGCACCTCGTTGGCGATGACATCGAGCTTTTTTTGGACCTCGCCCTGGATGTTTTCGCTGCCAGCGCTGCCCAGCACGCCGCCCAAGGCACCCTTGCCGACGGCGATCGCGATGCGCTTGCAGGCGCGTGCCACCACCTCCAGCAGCAGCCGCAGCTCCGGCGTGATGGTGCCGTGCACGCGCTGCTGCTCGATCAGGTAGCGGGTGAGGGAGACGCGGGATTCGCTCATGTCACAGACTCCAGCGGGGACAGTGGTTCAGTCGGCCAGGGCGCGCGTGACGACCTCGCGCACGTCGGTGCTGAGCGACGGGTGCTCGGCCACGGCGTCGATGGCTTGGCTCGCCGCGCTGCGGTACGGTTCGGCCAGTTTGCGCCAGCGGTCGAGCGCGCGCGCCAGGCGGGCCGCCACCTGCGGGTTGAAGGCATCGATCTCCAGCACGCGCTCGCGCCAGAACGCATAGCCCGCACCATCGGCACGGTGGAAACCCGCTGGGTTGGCGTGGCAGTAGGTGCTGATGAGGCTGCGCGCACGGTTGGGGTTACGCAGATGGAAGTCGGGGTGGTGCAGCAGTGCCTGCACGCGCGGCAGCGCGTCGCCGTTGCGGTCGGGCGCGCTGGCTTGCAGCGCAAACCATTTGTCCAGTACCAGTTCTTCGTGCTGGAACAGCGTGTGGAAGCGCTCCAGCGCTGGCGCGGCCAGTTCGTGCCCCGCGTGCACCAGGGCCGACAGCGCCTGGTAACGGTCGGTCATGTTGGTGGCGTCCTTGAAGCGCTGGTAGGTCTTGCCCGGCCAGACGGGGTTGCCGTTGTCGCGCGCCGCCAGGCACAGCATGTGCAGGGCCAACCCTGCCAGGGCGCGGCGTCCGGCCGAGACGGGGTCGGGCCGGTACGCACCGTTGTCGCGGTGCGCCTCGAAAGCCCACATCCAGTCCTCGTGCAGCGCGTGCGCCAGTTGCTGGCGCATGGCCTCGCGCACCGCGTGGATGCGCTGCGGATCGACCTCGTCGAGCTGTTCGGCGATGTAGGTCTCTGCTGGGGGCGTGAGGACGAGTTCCTTGAACGCGGCATCCAGCGCCGGGTGGCGCAGCACGTCGCGCATGGCCTGCACGGTGGCAGCGTCCAGCGGCTCGTGCACGGGGCCGCCGGCGCGCACGGCCGCCAGGGCGCGGCGCAACAGCAGCTGCTGGCCGGCTTCCCAGCGGTTGAAGGGGTCGGTGTCGTGTGCCAGCAGCACGCGCAGCTCGTCGTCGGTCAGCGCGTGCTCCAGAATGACCGGTGCGCTAAAGCCCCGCAGCAGCGAGGCGATGGGCGCTGTATCCACCCCTTCGAAGACCACGCGCGTCTCGGGTTCGTGCAGCACGATCAGGCGTTCGGTGCCGGGCAGTGTGTGCCCCTGGTGGTCCAGCAAGCCCATCGCCACGGGGATGACGAAGGGCAGTTTGTCGGGCTGCCCCGGCGTGGGCGGGCAGCTCTGGCGCAGCGTCAGGGTGTAGGTGCGCGCGGCGGGGTCGTAGTCGCTGCTGACGTGTACCCGCGGGGTGCCGGCTTGGCTGTACCAGCGCTTGAACGGCTCCAGCAGCCTTGCCAACTCGCTGCCGGGGTTGGCGTCGGCCATCGCCTGGGCAAAGTCGTCGCAGGTCACGGCCTGGCCGTCGTGGCGCTCGAAGTACAAGTTCAGCCCCCGGGCAAAACCCTCGCCCCCGACGAGTGTTTGCATCATGCGCACCACTTCGGCGCCTTTTTCGTACACCGTCACGGTGTAGAAATTATTGATCTCGGCGTACTGGTCGGGCCGCACCGGGTGTGCCATGGGGCCGGCGTCCTCAGGGAACTGCACCGTGCGCAGCACGCGCACGTCCTCGATGCGGCGCACCGCGCGCGCCGAGGGGCTGCCTGCCATGTCCTGGCTGAACTCTTGGTCGCGAAAAACGGTCAGGCCTTCCTTGAGGCTGAGCTGAAACCAGTCGCGGCACGTGACGCGGTTGCCGGTCCAGTTGTGGAAGTACTCATGCGCCACCACCGACTCGATGTGGGCGTAATCCGCGTCGGTGGCCGTCGCCGGGTTGGCCAGCACGTACTTGGTGTTGAAGATGTTGAGACCCTTGTTCTCCATCGCGCCCATGTTGAAGTCGCTGGTGGCGACGATCATGAAGCGCTCCAAGTCCAACGGCAGGCCAAAGCGCGTCTCGTCCCAGGCGATGGCGGCCATGAGCGAGTGCATGGCGTGCTCGGTTTTATCCAGGTCGGCTGGGCGTACGTAAATCTGCAGCAGGTGGTCGGTGCCGCTGCGGCTGCGGATGGGCTGGCTGCGGCAGACCAGGTTGCCCGCCACCAGCGCAAACAGATAGCACGGCTTGCGGTGCGGGTCGACCCAGCGCGCCCAGTGGCGGCCGTCGTCGAGCTCGCCTTGCTCCACCAGGTTGCCGTTGGACAGCAGCACGGGGTAGCGCACCTTGTCGGCGCGCAGCGTCACGGTGTAGGTGGCCATGACGTCGGGCCGATCCAGGAAGTAGGTGATGCGTCGGAAGCCTTCGGCCTCGCACTGGGTGAAAAACGTGCCCTGGCTGACGTACAGCCCCATGAGCTGGGTGTTTTTTTCGGGACAGCAGGTGGTGAAGATTTCGAGCTCGAACGGCTCGGGCCCGGCAGGCAGGTTTTCCAGCACGAGCTGCGTGCCATCGAACTTGAAGCTGGTGCCCTGGCCGTTGACGAGCACGCGCGCCAAGTTGAGGTCTTCGCCGTCGAGGCGCAGCGGCTGCGGGGGCAGATCCGGGTTGCGGCGCACGCGCATGCGGTTGAGCACACGCGTCTTGGCCGGGTCGAGGTCGAACGTCAGGTCGACCGAGTCGATCCAGTACGCCGGAGGGGTATAGTCTTCGCGGCGGACGATGCGGGGGGAGCCTTCGCGGGCAGCGGTCATGGTGTCATCCTGTGGGGCTTGCCGGGGTCAGACGCCTTGCTTGAGCGAGGCTTCGATGAAGACGTCGAGATCGCCGTCCAGCACTTTCTGGGTGTTGGAGACTTCGACGTTGGTGCGCAAATCCTTGATGCGGCTTTGGTCCAGCACGTAAGAGCGGATCTGATGCCCCCAGCCGACATCGGTCTTGGTGGCTTCGAGCTGCTGCTGGGTTTCCATGCGCTTGCGCATTTCCAGCTCGTAGAGCTTGGAGCGCAGCCGCTGCCACGCCAAGTCACGGTTGGAATGCTGGCTGCGGCTGTCCTGCGCCGTCACCACGATGCCGGTGGGGATGTGCGTCAGTCGAACGGCCGAGTCGGTCTTGTTGATGTGCTGGCCACCCGCGCCGCTGGCGCGGTAGGTGTCCACGCGCACGTCGGCGGGGTTGATCTCGACCTCGATCGAGTCGTCGATTTCCGGATAGACGAACACCGAGGCAAACGAGGTGTGGCGCCCACCCGAGGAGTCGAAGGGCGATTTGCGCACCAGGCGATGCACGCCGGTTTCGGTGCGCAGCAGGCCAAAGGCATAGTCGCCCTCGACCTTGATGGTGGCGCTCTTGATGCCGGCGGTGTCGCCGGGCTGCTCGTCTTCGACCGTGGCTTTGAAGCCCTTGCGCTCGGCATAGCGCAGGTACTGGCGCAGCAGCATTTGCGCCCAGTCGCAGGCTTCGGTGCCGCCCGCGCCGGCTTGGATGTCGATGAAGCAGTTGTTCGGGTCCGCCGGGTTGTTGAACATGCGGCGGAACTCCAGCCGCTCGACCTCGGGCGCGATGCGCTCGACGTCGGCCTCGATGGTCTCCAGGCCCGCGTCGTCGTCCTCGGCGCGCGACATCTCGAACAACTCGGTATTGTCGGCCAAATCCTGTGCCAGCCGGTCGAGCACCAGCACGACGTCTTCGAGCGACTTTTTCTCCTTGGCCAATTCCTGCGCGCGCTTGGGGTCGTTCCAGACGGTGGGATCCTCCAGCGCGGCGTTGACCTCGGAGAGCTTCAGCGCCTTGGCATCGTAGTCAAAGAAACCTCCGGAGGTCGGCGACGCGCTGCGTCAGATCTTGCAGTCGGTGGGACAGGGCGTTGAGGCGTTCGGCTTCCATGGGCAAGGCTTTCTGCGTGCGTTTCTTTGAGCGGATTTTTCCAACTCTCCATTTTCGCACGGGGGCGCGCCCGCCGCGTGCCCCGGCCCGGTGGCGAGTGCCGGCGCCGGCCTCAGTGGCGCCGACCCAGCTGCGCCAACAGCATGCCCGCCACGATGAGCGCCGCGCCGCCCCAGCCGCGCCAGCCGATGGCCTCGCCTAGGATCCACCAGCCGCCGATGGCGGCGAAGACCCCTTCGCTGCTGTAGATGACCGCCGCGTGCGAGGCTTTGGCCGAGCGCTGGGCGACGACCTGCAGGGTGTAGGCGATGCCGATCGACAGAATGCCGCCCCACGCGATGGCGCCCGCCGCGCCCAGCAATGCGTCCAAGGCGATCGGCTCGTCGCGCCCCACGGCAGCCACCCACGACAGTGCGCCTGCCACCGCGTATTGCACCACCGACAGGCGGATGGCGTCGTGGCGGCGCGCCCAATGGCTAACCAGCAGTACGTGCACCGCCCACAGGCCGGCGCTGATGAGCTGCAGCCAATCCCCCGGCGCAATCGTGGCGTCGGGCTTGACGGACAGGAAGTACAGCCCCGCAGTCGCCAGCGCCACGGCCAGCCACACGGGCAGGCCGACTGGCTGGCCCAACAAGCGCATCAAGATGGGCACCAGCACCACGTACAGGCCCGTGATGAAGCCCGCGTTCGAGACGGTGGTGCCCAGCAGGCCGACTTGCTGCAGGTTGATGGCGGCAAACAGCGCCAGGCCCAGCAGCGCCCCGTCACGCCACAACCCGGTGCTGTCGACGCGCGGCACGGCGGCAAACGGACCGCCGCGCCACCACCACAGCGGCGCGATCAGCGCCAGCCCCAACATCAGGCGCGCAGCGGTGTAGGTGAAGGGGCCGACACTATCCATGCCCAGCTGTTGCGCCACGAAGGTCGAGCCCCAGATTGCCGCGGTGAGCAGCATGAGCAGGTCGGTTTTCCAGGTAGAAGCCGCCATGTCACGCGCCTCCACCGGCGCCGATGGCGTCGTCGGCCGCCTCGAGGTGGGCCTCGAACAGCGTGGCCACCTGCCGTGGTTGGTCGTGGTGCAGCATGTGTCCGGCGTCGTCCACGCGCGCGATGCGGCAGCGCGGCACGGACTGCAGACGCCGGTGGTACTCCGCCAGCGAGTGCTCGCCCCGCGGGAACCACTGTGTCAGGCTGTCATCGCTGGCTTCGACCGCCAGCACGGGGGCCGTGATGGCGGCGTAGATCGCCAGCACCTCGTCCACCCGGTAGAGATGGCTGCTGCGCACCTTGTGTGCCACGTCGCCCAGGATGACCCAGTCGCCCTCCGGGCGTGCCGGATCGAGCGGGCGCGCCCAGTGGCTGGCCAGCCAGCGCGCCCGGTCTTCGGGTAGGCGGCGGTTGGTTTTCATCAGGCGCCGGGCCACGCCATCGAGGCCGGTGTAGGTTTTGAGCGTGAGTTCGCCGCGCGCCAGTTGGTGCAGCTCGTCCATCCACGCCGCGTAGCGCCGCGGGGCCTGCTCGGGTCGGGTGGCGGGCAGGCCAAATCCCTCCAGATTGACCAGGCGTCGCACCCGCGCCGGGCGCACACCCGCGTAGAGCATGGCCACGTTGCCGCCCATGCTGTGGCCGACCAGGTCGATCGGGGCATCCGGTGCGCGCCCCAGGCGGGCGTTGATGCGCTCGATCAAGAAGTCGAGATCGGCCAAATAGTCGGCAAACAAGTAGTGGTCCGCGTTGCCGTAGGGGGGTGGGGCTGCGGTTTGTCCGGCGAGGTGCGCTGCACGCGTCAGGCCAAAGCCGCGCCAGTCCGGTGCGATGCAATGGCGCTCGGTGGCCAGCGCATCGACGACGAACTGCCACGAGGCCGAGACGTCCATCCAGCCATGCAGCAGCCACAGCGGCGGGCGTGCCGGGTCGGGCTCCCCCCATTCTCTTAGGTGATAGCGTTGGTCACGCACAGTCACGAACGTGCTGCGCGAGCGGCGTCGAACTTGGTACATTCCCAGCATTATTCCCAAGACGACGGGGGAGACACGCCATGCCCAGTCAAGTGCACGACAGTCGCCACGCGGTGCCCGACTCCTACCCGGTGCTCTACACCACCTTTCGCTGGCACGTGCCGGCGAGCTTCAACATCGCGCAGGTGTGCGTGCGGCGTTGGGCGGAGGATCCCGAGCAGGCGCAGCAGCCCGCCATCATCGAAGACGGGCCGGGCCTGACGCAGCCGCGCCGCCATACCTTTGCCGATTTGGCCAGCGAGGCCAACCGCTTGTCGCATGCCCTGCGGCTGCTGGGCGTGCGCCGCGGCGACCGGGTGGCCATCGTGTTGCCGCAGCGGTTCGAGACGGCGGTGGCCTACCTGGCCGTGCTGCAGCTGGGCGCGGTGGCGGTGCCGCTGTCGCAGCTGTTCGGGCCGGAGGCGCTGGAGTACCGCTTGCAGGACAGTGCAGCCGTGGTGGCGCTGGTGGACGACGCCACGGGCCCCGGCGTGATGGCGGTGCGCCCCCGCTGCCCGGCGCTGCGCCACGTGGTGGGGCTGACGGGGGTATTCGATCCGGAGGCCATCGACTGGCCGCACGCGCGCGACGGCCTGCGGGCCGACTTCGCCCTCGTCGAGACCGCCGCCGATGACCCTGCCATCCTCATCTACACCAGTGGCACCACCGGCAACCCCAAGGGTGCCCTCATTCCCCATCGCGCGCTCATCGGCAACCTCAGCGGCTTCGTCTGTAGCCAAAACTGGTTTGGCTTCGACCCCGCCGATCCGCGCCAACGCAGCCAGGCCATCTTCTGGAGCCCAGCGGACTGGGCCTGGACTGGGGGGCTGATGGACGCGCTGCTGCCGACGCTGTACTTTGGGCGGCCCATCGTCGCGTGGCATGGGCGTTTCGATCCGCTGCAGGCGTTTGCTCTGCTCGAGCGCCACCGCGTCACGCACACCTTTTTGTTCCCGACCGCACTCAAGGCCATGATGAAGGCGGTGCCCGAGCCCCGGCGCCGCTACCGCCTGCGCCTGCAGGCCATCATGAGTGCGGGCGAGGCGGTGGGGGATGCGGTGTTCGCCTACTGCCGCGAGCAGTTGGGCGTGACCGTCAACGAGATGTTCGGTCAGACCGAGATCAACTACGTGGTGGGCAACTGTGCGCGCTTGTGGCCGGCCCGCCCGGGTAGCATGGGCCGTGCCTACCCGGGACACCGCGTCGCCGTGCTGGGCGACGATGGACAGCCCGTGCCCTGCGGCACGCTGGGCGAAGTGGCGGTGCACCGGCGCGACGTGCACGGTGAGCTGGATCCGGTGTTCTTTCTGGGCTACTGGGGCAATGACGCCGCCACGCGCGCCAAATACACCGGCGACGCGCTCGACAGTTGGTGTCGCACCGGGGACTTGGCCGTGCAGGACGCCGATGGCTATTTCTGGTACCAGGGGCGGGCCGACGACGTCTTCAAGTCCGCCGGTTACCGCATTGGCCCGGGCGAGATCGAAAACTGCCTGCTCAAGCACCCGTCGGTGGCCAACGTGGCCGTCGTGCCGATGCCCGATCCGGAGCGCGGCAACGTGGTCAAAGCCTACATCGTGCTCACGCCCGACTGCGCGGCTCGACGCGAGCGCTGCGCCGATCCCACCACCGAGTTCGATGCCCCGCTGCTGGCCGAGTTGCAGGCGCACGTCAAGGGCCAATTGGCACCCTACGAGTACCCGAAAGCCGTCGAGTTCATCGACGCCCTGCCCATGACCACCACGGGCAAGGTGCAGCGCCTCGTGCTGCGCCAGCGTGAACTGGAACGGGCCGCAGCGAAGCCTTGATGGGCGCCATCCGCGCTCAGCGAGCGTTTTCTTAGGAGCCTGACCACACCATGACCCTACCCCATGTCTCTTTCGGCACCAGTGGCTTGTCGGTCAGTCGTATCTGTCTCGGCACGATGACCTTCGGCGAACAGGTGGCCGAAGCCGACGCGCACGCCATCCTGGACCACGCGCTGGCACGCGGTGTGGATTTCGTCGATACCGCCGAGATGTACTCGGTGCCCGCGCGCGCCGAGACCTACGGCGCGACCGAAACCATCATTGGCCGCTGGCTGGCGGCGCGGCCCGGCGTGCGCCAGCGCATCGTCCTGGCCACCAAGGTGGCGGGGCCCTCGCGCGGCATGCCGTGGATCCGGGGCGACGACGCCGGCCTGACCAAGGCCGAGATCATCACCGCCTGCGAGGGCAGCCTGCGCCGCCTGCGCACCGACTGGATCGACCTGTACCAGATCCACTGGCCAGCGCGCCATGTGCCGATGTTTGGCGTGCTCTCGTTCGATCCGGCCAAGGACAAGCCTTGTGCCAGCATCCAGGAGCAGCTCGAGGCACTCGACACCTTGGTGCGCGCGGGCAAGGTGCGGGCCGTGGGCCTGTCCAACGAAACGCCCTACGGCGTGCACGAGTTCGTGCGTCTGGCCGAGCAGCACGGCCTGCCGCGCGTGGCGACGGTGCAAAACCCGTATTGCCTCATCAACCGCAGTTACGAGAACGGCCTGGATGAGACCTGCTACCGCTTGGGTGTCGGGCTGCTGGCTTACTCGCCGCTGGGCTTTGGATTGCTGACGGGCAAATACGACGACACCGGGCTGGTGCACGCAGGGCCGCCGCAGGGGCGCATGGCGTTGTTCGAGAGCATGCGCAAGCAACGCTGGGGGCGCCCGGAGGCGCTGACCGCAGCGCGCCGCTACAACGCGCTGGCGCGCGAGCATGGGCTCACCCCCACGCAACTGGCGCTGGCGTTTTGTTACCACAACTGGCGCGTGGCCAGCACCATCATCGGTGTGACGTCGCTGGCCCAGCTCGACGCCTGCCTGGACGCGTGGGACGTGACCCTGCCGCCCGAGCTGCTGGAGGCGATCGACCGCATTCGCTGGGAGATACGCGACCCGGCGCAGTGAGGGGGTGGCCGTCGCCGACGCTGGCACAATCGCGCGCACGGACCGATACCGACGACGGTCCGCAGGAGATGAGGCGTGTCTGAGGGAATCCCTGTTCTGGCGCCGCTGGTGGCGGTGCTATTGGCCTATTTGGTGGGGTCGCTGTCCTTTGCCGTGGTGGTCAGCCGCCTCATGGGACTGAGCGACCCCCGCACCTACGGCAGCAAAAATCCGGGCGCCACCAACGTGTTGCGCTCGGGCAACAAGGTGGCGGCGGCGCTGACGTTGCTGCTCGATGCTTTCAAGGGCTGGCTGCCCGTGTGGTGCATCGCCCAGTGGGGTAGCGCCTGGGGGCTGGGGGGCGGGACGCTGGCAGCCGTCGCCCTGGCGGCATTTCTCGGGCATTTGTTCCCGGTGTTCTTCCGCTTCCGGGGCGGCAAAGGCGTGGCCACGGCAGCCGGTGTGCTGCTGGCATTCGAGCCGTGGTTGGGGCTGGCGGTGATCGCGAGTTGGATCCTGATCGCGGTATTTTTCCGTTATTCCTCGCTGGCAGCCATCGTCGCGGCGGTTTTTGCGCCGTTGTACTACTGGTTTGGTGACGGCGTGGCGTGGACGGTGCAGGCACCGGTCGGTTTGGCGGTGGCGGTCATGAGTCTGCTGCTGCTGTGGCGCCACATGGGCAATATCCAGCGCCTGCTGGCGGGGCAAGAAAGCAAGATCGGCAGCAAGAAGTCTGGCGCCGGTCGCTGATCGGCGCGCCTCAGCGCCGCAGCGCCAGGCGCGACAGTTGCAGCAGCCTTGGGTGGTCCAGCCGAACCCGCACGGCACTGCTGGGAACGCTCGCCTCGATGGCGGTCGCCTCCTGGCGGGTGTCGATGAGCTCGGACTCGAGCACCGGGTGCCCGTCGGCGTCGAGGACGGCGCTGACCCACGGCTCGCTCGGTGCGCCGCTGCGGCGCAGCACCACGGCGACGCGCCCATCGGCGAGGCGCACGTAGGTGCCGGGCGGGCAGATGCCCAGCGTCTGCACCAGCGCGCGCCCGATCTCGTCGAGCTGTCCTTCAGGGCGGACCAGCAGCACGCGGGCGGATTCGGTGACATCGCGTCCGGGGCGTGTCTCCCGCGGGCTCAGTAGTGCGGTGTAGCGGTCCATGCGCTGCAGCAGGCGCACCGCGGGGTCGGTGCTGTCGGGTTCGTGGTGCTGCTCGACGATGTCGAGCCAGCGCGGATCGCGCACCCCGCATTCGCGCAGCCACTGGGCCCCTCGCGCCGCGTGGGTGTCGATGAGCGCGCGCTGCTCGGGCGTGGGGGGCGTGGGCTGGGCGACCAGCGCATCCTGCAGCCGGGTCATGCCGATATTCATGGTCAGCGCGGCGCGCTCCAGCGCATCACGCTCGGGCGCCGGCAGGCCAACGACGGGGGCGAGCAGCCGGCACATGGCCCAGCAGGCCATCGCATGCGCGGCGCTGTAGCCCACCGTGGTCGATGCCGTGAGCTGGAACAGCCAGTACAGCGTCGCGTCCTCGTCGAGCGCAAGCCGCTTTTGTGCCTCACCCAGCAGCCGCTCCAGCCGCTGGGTCAGATCGGGGTATTGCTGCGGGGCGGCCAGTAGTGCGGCGAGCTGGGTTTCCAGCCCCGTCCAGCGGGCCATCCAGTCCGGCATCGCATCGTAGGCGGGATCGGGTGCGGCGGTCAGCGCCATGGCGACTCCTGCGGGGCGGCGCGCTGGGGTCAGTCGCGGAAGTTGGTAAAGCTCAACGGCAGCTCCGCCATCTCCTTGCGAATGAGCGCGATGGCAGTCTGCAGATCGTCACGCTTGGCGCCACTGACGCGTACCGCGTCGCCTTGGATGGCGGCTTGCACCTTGAGCTTGCTGCCCTTGATGAGCTGCTGGATTTTTTTCGCGTCCTCGGTGGCGATGCCGCTGCGCACGCGCAAGACTTGCTTGACGCGGTCGCCGCCGATCTTCTCGACTTTTCCAGGGTCCAGAAAGCGCACATCGACGTTGCGCTTGGCCAGTTTGGCGCGCAGGATGTCTTCTACCTGCTGGCGCTGGAAGTCGCTGTCGGCGGTGATGGTGATGTCATGGTCCTTGAGTTCCACGGCAGCGCTGGAGCCTTTGAAATCGAAGCGAGTGCCGATTTCGCGTTGGGTCTGCTCGACGGCGTTTTTGACTTCGACCAGGTTGGGTTCGAGCACGGTATCGAACGACGGCATGGATGGGGTCCTTGGAATCAGGCAAGCGGGTTTGCGACAATCCGTGCATGGTAGTCGAGAACCACGTGCCGTTGCAGCCCCTCAATACGTTCGGCATCGCGGCGCGCGCGCACCGCCTGGCGCGCATCCGCAGCGAAGACGACGTGTTGGCCCTGGTGCGCCATCCGGATTGGCGGCCACAGGAGACTTTCATCCTGGGCGGGGGCAGCAACATCGTGCTCACGGGGGACTTGCGCCAGCTGGTGCTCAAAGTCGAGATCCCGGGCCGGCGCCTGCTGCGCGAGGACGAGCGCGGCTGGCTGGTCGAGGCCGGTGCCGGCGAGCGCTGGCACGCCTTCGTGGAATGGACGCTGGCGCAGGGTTGGCCGGGGCTGGAGAATCTGGCGCTCATCCCCGGCACGGTGGGGGCGGCACCGGTGCAAAACATCGGCGCCTATGGGGTCGAGCTGCAGGACCGCTTCCATTCGCTCGACGCCATCGACCTGGAGACTGGCGAGCGCCTGACCTTGCGGCACGAGCACTGCGCGTTTGGTTACCGCGACTCGGTCTTCAAGCATGCGCGCGCGGGTGCATGCGGCATGGGGCTTAAGGGCCGCGCACTGATCACCCGCGTGCGCTTCTGGCTGCCGCGACTGTGGCGGCCCGAGCTGGGATATCAGGATCTGGCGCGCAAGGTGCTCGAAACCGGAATCGCCCATCCGACGCCGCGACAGATTTTTGACTGGGTGTGCGAGATTCGGCGCGCCAAGCTACCCGACCCGGCCGTCCTGGGCAACGCGGGCAGCTTTTTCAAAAACCCCACCGTCACGCCGGAGCAGTGCGCCGACATCATCGGCCGCGACCCCAAGGTCGTGCACTACCCGATGCCGGACGGTTCCGTCAAACTGGCCGCCGGCTGGATGATCGACGCCTGCGGCTGGAAGGGCAAGACCGTCGGCCACGCCGGCGTGTACGAGAAGCAGGCGCTGGTGCTGGTCAACCGCGGCGATGCCGAGCACCCGTGCACGGGCGGCGAGGTGATGACGCTGGCGCGCCTGATTCAGACCAGCGTCTACGAGCGCTTCGGCATCCGGCTCGAGCCGGAGCCGGTCGTGGTCGGGTGACGCTCAGGCGGCCAACGCGGCCAGTGCTGGCACGCGGGTCGGGTCGTCTGGCGCGTGGGAGGCAGCCAAGTGCCCGTCGTCGACGGGCAGCGAGGCGCTCTGCAGCGATTCGACCATGGACTGCGCGCTCAAATAGCCTTGCCTGAGCAGAGCGGAAAAATCCGCGATCGCGCGCTGGCGGGCTCGTTCCATCCGCTGCCGCTGGTTGCCGGCGGCGGCGAGTGGTTCACGCTGGGTGCACGCCAACACCGAGGCCGGCAGCCAAGATTGGGTGTGCCCGCAGGTGGGGCACACCAGTCCGCGGCGCTGTGCCACCAAAACCCCGACGTAGCCGGCAGCGAAGGCGTGCTGACCGTCCTTCGCGTTGGGGCAGGTGAGCGGGTAAGTCGGCGACGGCACGACGCCCGCTTGCAGGCGGTTGATCAGGTCGATTTGCGAGGCGTCGAGCGGTGCTTGTATCCACATGAGAGCGGTTCCGGTCGTGAGTGCGGGATTCGGATGACGTCGATGGCATTTTTGGGGAACGCATTGCCGTCGCCAAGGGTTTCTTGCAACGAGAAAAGTTTGTTACGGCTGGTTACAGTAGCGACCATGGCGCAACGAGAGCTGAAACAGAAACAGGATCTGCCTGCGGCAGTGGCGGGCAGGGTGCGGCACCGACTCGCAGGGGCGCTGGCGCTACTGGTCGTGCTGGGGATGCTGGCCTGGTTCGCTGGGCCTCGCTATGCCTACGGCCCCGACGAACCGGCACCGCGGCCGCAGCCGCCGGTGGCGCTGGCGCAGTTGGACGATTGGCTGGCCGCGCAGGAGGCCGCACACGCGGGGCTGCGCCCTGGGGCGGCCAAGGGAGTCGTCTGGCACGGGCCACGCGGCCAGCGCACGCCGTGGGCGGTGGTCTATCTGCATGGCTTCACGGCCACGCGGGTGGAGACGCAGCCCCTGGCCGAGGAAGTGGCACGCGCCCTGGGTGCCAACCTGTTTCACACGCGTCTGACCGGCCATGGTCTGCCCGCCGAGGCGCTGGCGCAGGCCACGCCGCAAGACTGGCTCGCCGACGCGGTGGAGGCGGTGCGCATCGGTCATGCGATCGGCGAGCGCGTGCTGCTCATCGGCACCTCCACCGGCGCAACGCTGGGGGCATGGCTGGCACAGCGCCCCGATGCGGCCGGGGTGCCGATCGAGCGGCAGGTGTGGATTTCACCCAACTTTGGCCCGCAGGACAAGCGCACCGAGTGGCTGACCGGCCCGTGGGGCGCGCAGATCGCGCAGGCGATCACGGGCGGCACGGTGGGCAAGCCGGCCGACGACCCTCGCATCGAGGCGGGCTGGACGCGCGTCTATCCGGTGCAGGCGCTGCTGCCAATGATGGCGCTGGTCGAGCGCGTGCGAGCGGGCGACTGGGCCGCGGTGCGCACGCCGGTGCTGGTGCTGTTCAGCTCGCGCGACCGCACGGTCGATCCACAGCAGACGGCCAGCGTTTTCGTGCGCCTGGGCAGCCCCGTCAAAGTGATGGAGGCGGTGGAAGACAGCACCGACCCCGAGCAGCACGTGCTGGCGGGCGAAATCCGCTCGCCCGGCACCACGTCGCGCCTGGCCGAGCGCATCGTGCGCTGGGCACGCGAGGGGCATTGACACCCCTGGTCGTTCAACGGCCGAGTTTGAGCAGATCGCCGTCCTGGCCGATGGCCAGCAAGCCCGCCTGCGTGTAGATGCTCAGTTTGTCGCGCGTGTCGCTGATGTCCAGGTTGCGCAGCGTCAGTTGGCCGATGCGATCGCGCGGACTGAACACCGAGGCGCCTTTTTCCATCGTCAGGCGCTCGGGGTGGTAGGTCAGGTTGGGGCTTTCGGTGTTCAGGATCGAGTAATCGTTGCCGCGGCGCAGCTCCAGCGTCACCTCGCCCGTGATGGCGCGTGCCACCCAGCGCTGGGCTGCCTCGCGCAGCATGATGGCCTGCGGGTCGAACCAACGGCCCTGATAGAGCAGCCGGCCCAGCTTGCGGCCGTTGTCGCGGTACTGCTCGATGGTGTCTTCGTTGTGAATCCCCGTGACCAGGCGCTCGTAGGCAATGAACAGCAACGCCATGCCCGGGGCTTCATAGATGCCACGGCTCTTGGCCTCGATGATGCGGTTTTCGATCTGGTCGCTCATGCCCAGGCCGTGGCGTCCGCCAATGCGGTTGGCCTCCAGGAACAGCTCGACCAAGTCCGGGTATTCGCGGCCGTTGAGTGCCACCGGTCGCCCTTCCTCGAAGCGCACGGTGACTTCTTCGGGCGCGATGGCGCAGTCTTCGCGCCAGAAGGGCACGCCCATGATCGGGTTGACGATACGGATACTGGCGTCGAGGTGTTCGAGGTCTTTGGCCTCGTGCGTGGCGCCCAGCATGTTGCTGTCGGTGCTGTAGGCTTTTTCCACCGACATCTTGTAGTCGAAGCCGTGGCGAATCAGAAACTCCGACATTTCTTTGCGCCCGCCCAGCTCGTCGATGAAGGTCTGGTCCAGCCAGGGCTTGTAGATCTGCAACTGCGGGTTGGTCAGCAGGCCGTAGCGGTAAAAGCGCTCGATGTCGTTGCCCTTGAAGGTGCTGCCGTCGCCCCAGATGTGGACGTCGTCTTCCTTCATCGCCGCCACCAGCATGGTGCCGGTGACCGCGCGCCCGATCGGGGTGGTGTTGAAGTAGGTCAGGCCCGCGGTGCTGATGTGAAACGCCCCGCACTGCAGGGCGGCCAGCCCTTCAGCGGCCAGTTGGGCTCGGCAGTCCACCAGCCGGGCCTTTTCCGCGCCGTAGGCCAGCGCGCGCTGCGGGATGGCGTCGTAGTCGGGCTCATCGGGCTGGCCCAGGTTGGCGGTGTAGGCGTAGGGGATGGCACCCTTTTGGCGCATCCAAAGCAGCGCGGCGCTCGTGTCGAGGCCGCCGGAAAACGCGATGCCGACCTTCTGGCCGACGGGCAGGCTTTGCAGGATGGTGGACATGAGAGTGGACGACAGGCAGGGTCAGAGGCAGCGACGATCGCAGGAACGATCTCAGCCGAAATGGCAGATGTAGTGGTAGGGCTCACCATCGACGCGAATCTGGAACTGAGCCTGGCCCGGCACGGCGAAGCGCTCTCCGGGCCCGTAGCGCCGCCACGCGGTCTCGCCCGGCAGCAGGACTTCGCAGTGGCCGGCCACGCCTTCCATGATTTCCGGGGCGCCCGTGCCGAAGGTCAGGGTCGAGGGCAGGATGACCCCGACCGATTTGCGCGTGCCGTCGGCCAGCGTGACGGTGTGGCTGACGCACTTGCCGTCGAAATAGACATTGGCGCGCGTGGTCACGGCGGCGCCGTCGAGGGTGTCGGTGATGGCGTTCATAACCGCCCGATTGTAGGCGTTGCCGCCAGCCATGAGCGGCGGGTCAGCGGGGCAGGGGCCAGTCGTCGGGATCGAAGCCCACCGTGATGCGCTCGCTGCCCCACTCGACCACGGGGCGGCGGATGACGCTGGGCCGCGCCAGCATCAGCGCGCGGGCGCTGGCCGCGTCGACCACGGCGGCGCGGGTGGCCTCGTCGAGCTGGCGCCATGTGGTGCCCCGGCGGTTGAGCAGCGCTTCCCAGCCCAGTGCCGCCAGCCACGCGTCCAGGCGGGCCACCGGGAGCCCGTCTTTTTTGAAGTCGTGAAATCGATAAGCGATGCCACGCTCGTCGAGCCACGCCCGGGCCTTTTTGACTGTCGTGCAGTTGGGGATGCCATACATCTCGATCATGGCGCCGATCCTACCGCAGCGTCAGCCGGTGTTGCGCAGGCCGGCGGCGATGCCGTTGATCGACAGGTGGATGCCACGTTTGACCTTTTCGTCCTGTCGGCCGGCTCGGTAGCGGCGGATGAGTTCCACCTGGAGATGGTGCAGCGGGTCGATATACGGAAAGCGGTGCTCGATCGAGCGCGCCAGCGCGGGGTTGGTGGCCAGCCGTTGCTCGTGTCCGGTGATGACACGCAGCGCGGCGTGCGTGCGGTGCCATTCGGCTTCGATGGCACCAAAGACGCGCCGGCGCAGCCGGGCGTCGGGCACCAGCTCGGCATAGAGGGCACCCAGCGCCAGATCGCTCTTGGCCAGCACCATGTCGATGTTGCTCAGCAGCGTGGCAAAGAAGGGCCAGCGCGCGTGCATCTCGCGCAGCAGCGCGTGCGCAGCGTCGCGCCCTAGGTCGGCCTCGAGTGCGGCCACACCGCTGCCGAAGCCGTACCAGCCCGGCAGCGTCAGCCGACATTGTCCCCAGCTAAAAACCCAAGGGATGGCGCGCAGGTCTTCGATGCGCTGGGTGGCTTTGCGCGATGCGGGGCGCGAGCCGATGTGCAGCTCCGCGATTTCGCGAATCGGCGTGGCGTGGAAGAAATAGTCGGCAAACCCCGGGGTTTCGTACACCAGCGCCCGGTAGGCGGCGCGGCTGGCCTGCGACAGCGCTTGCGCGGCCCGCAGGAAGCGCGCCGGCACCGGCCGACGCGGTGGCAGCAGCGTGGCCTCCAGCGTGGCGGCCACCAACGTTTCGAGGTTGCGCCGCCCGATGTCGGGGTTGGCGTATTTGGAGCCGATCACCTCGCCTTGTTCGGTGAGCCGGATTTGCCCGCGCACCGTACCGGCGGGCTGCGCCAGGATGGCCTCGTAACTGGGGCCGCCGCCACGCCCCACCGTACCACCGCGGCCGTGGAACAGGCGCAACCGCAGCGGCCGACCGTGTTCGGCCGACAGCCGGTCGAACAGCGCCGCTAGCGCCACCTCGGCCTGGTAGAGTGACCAGTTGCTGGTAAAGATCCCGCCATCCTTGTTGCTGTCGGAGTAGCCGAGCATGATCTCTTGCTCGCCGTACTCCAGCGGGCCGCCGGCGTGGACCAGCGCGGCCACGCCGGGCAGCGCGTAATATTCCGCCATGATGCGCGGTGCTTGCTCCAGGTCTTCGATGGTCTCGAACAGGGGCACGACGATCAGCTCGGCGCGCGCGTCCTCGCCCCACTGGCCGTGCAGCAGGCCGGCTTCTTTTTGCAGCACCAGCACCTCGAGCAGGTCGCTCACCGCTTCGGTGTGGCTGATGATGGCATGGCGGATGGCGGCTGCGCCGTAGCGGCGGCGTGCCTCCCGTGCGGCGCGGAAGATGGCCAGCTCGCGCTCGGTGACGGCGCTGTAGGCGGCGTCGGGGATTTGCAGCGGGCGCGGGTCGGCCAGCACCTGCAGCAGCAGGCGCTGCTTGCCCCCCTCATCCAGGGTGGAATAGTCCGGCGCGATGCGCGCGCGCGCCAGCAGCTCGGCCACAGCCACCTCATGCTGGTCGGAGCTCTGCCGCAGGTCCAGCGTGGCCAGGTGAAAGCCGAACACCTCCACGGCACGGATCAAGGGTTTGAGGCGCGGCTCGATCAAGGCCGCGCAGCCCTGCTCGATGAGCGCGGCTTCGATCACGCGCAGGTCGGCCAAAAAGGCCGCTGCATCGGGATACGGGTTTTGCGGCGCGACCGCATGGCGCGCCGCCACCCCGCCGCTGAGCGCCGTCAGTGTGGCTGCCAGCCGGGCGTACAGGCCGATCAGGGCGCGTCGGTACGGCTCGTCACGCCGGTGCTCGTTGGTGTCGGGCGACGCCTCGGCCAGGGCTTGTAGCGCTGCGGGTGCGGGCAGCAGCATGGCCGACAGGGACAGCTCCGCGCCCAGCGCGTGCACTTCGCGCAGGTAGTGGCGCAGGATCACATCCGACTGGCGCTGCAACGCCAGCCACAGCGTGTCGGCGTTGACGTTGGGATTGCCGTCTCGGTCGCCGCCGATCCAGTGGCCCAGGCGCAAAAACGGCGCCACCGGCGTGCCGCCAAGCGCGGTCTCGATATCACCGTACAGGCGCGGCACCTCTGGGATGAAGGTGCGTTCGTGGTAGGCCAGCGCGTTGTTGATCTCGTCGGCCACCGTCAGCTTGGTAAAACGCAGCAGCCGCGTGTGCCACAGTTGCGTGATGCGCGCGCGCAGCAGCGCTTCGTTGGCGGCCAGCTCGCGCGCGCTGACGCGGTCGCCGTGGCGGCTGCCAGCGGCAAGCGCGCGTGCGCGGATCGCGTCGCGCTGCGCCAGCAGGCGGGCGATGTCGCCTTCCGCCTCGCGGATGCTGGCACGCTGCACTTCGGTCGGATGCGCGGTCAGCACCGGTGACACCAGGCCCTGGCGCAGCGTCTCGGCGATGGTGTCGCCCCCGATGGCCGCGCGGCGCAGTCGCTGCCACGTGTGGTCCAGACTGCCGGGCTGGATGTGCCCAGCGCGCTCGTGCACCTCGCGTCGGCGGATGTGGTGCCGGTCTTCGGCCAGGTTGGCCAGGTGACTGAAATAGGTGAAGGCGCGAATCACGCTGACCGCTTGCGCGTCGCTCAGGGCGTGCAGCAGGCGCTTGAGTTCACGGTCGGCGCGTGTGTCGGCATGGCGCCGAAACGCCACCGACAGCTGCCGGATGCGCTCGATGAGCGCGAAGGTGTCCTCGCCTTCATGCTCGCGGATGACGTCGCCGAGCAGTCGGCCCAACAGGCGGATGTCGTCGATCAACGGTTGGTCTTTGGCGGGCGCGGCGTCGGTGGGGCGGGACATGTCGGTCAATGGTGTGCTCAGTATCGCTTCATGCACCATTTTGCCGTGTTGGGCGCCCCGCATCGCACGCGCTGCGTTGCACAATGTGGTTTTCGTCGCATTTCTCGGTCATGACCGCAGCATCCGAACCCCACCTCCCACCCCCGTCCGACGCGGCCTCCCTCGCCGACTGGCTGGCCCACCTGGAGCGGCTGCATGGCCAGCGCATCACGCTGGGCCTAGAGCGCGTGCAGACCGTGGCGCGCCGGCTCGGGGCCGCGGTGCAGCCGCGTTGTCCCGTCATCACGGTGGCCGGCACCAACGGCAAGGGTTCGACCTGCGCCATGCTGGAGGCCATCTACCGTGCCGCCGGCTACCGCACCGCGCTCTACACGTCGCCGCATCTCGTGCATTTTGCCGAGCGCGCGCGGCTCGGTGGGGTGCCGATGGCGGATGCCGATCTGGTGCCGTCGTTTGCCGCCGTGGAGGCGGCGCGGTCGGCGGGCGAGCCGGTCGTGCTGAGCTACTTCGAGTTCACCACGCTGGCGCTCGTGCACGCGTTGCTGGCCCGCGATCCGGACGTGTTGATCCTGGAGGTCGGCATGGGCGGGCGGCTCGACGCCGTCAACGTCTGGGACGCCGACTGCGCCGTCATCACCAGTGTCGATCTGGATCACATGGAATACCTGGGGCCCAACCGCGAGGCGATCGGTGTCGAAAAAGCGGGCATTCTGCGCACGGGGCGCCCCGCGGTGGTGTCCGACCCCGCGCCGCCGCGCAGCGTGGTCGAGCGCGCGCTCGAAGTCGGTGCGGACCTGTGGCTAGCCGGGCGCGATTTTCGTCATGGCGGGGACCGGCAGCAATGGAATTGGCAGGGCAGGGCGCGCCGCTATGCGGGGCTGGCCTATCCTGCGCTGCGCGGGGTGAACCAGTTGGTCAATGCGTCGGGCGTGCTGGCGGTGCTGGAGGCGCTGCACGCACGCCTGCCGGTGGCGGCACAGGCGGTGCGGCAGGGGCTGGCCAGCGTGGAGTGGCCCGGGCGTTTTCAGATCGTGCCGGGACAGCCGGTGCTGGTGCTGGACGTGGCGCACAACCCGCACGCGGCGGCGGCCTTGGCCGAAAACCTGGACGCCATGGGTTTTTATCCCCAGACGCTGGCGGTGTTTGGCGCCATGGCCGACAAGGACGTGCGGCCCATGCTCGAGCGGCTCGACGCCCTCATCGACGCCTGGCATTTTTGCGATCTGCCCACGACGCGGGCTGCGCGGGCGACCGACTTGGCTGCGCTGTGGCATGCCACGACGCGGCGCCGCGATGCCGTCGCCCACATCCACCCCGACCCGCAGGCGGCGCTGCAGGCCGCGCTGGCGACGGCGGACCCCGCGGGTAGAATCGTGGTATTCGGGTCCTTCTACACGGTGGGCGGCGTGTTTCAGCACGGGTTGCCGCGCCTGGGCGCGAAGCACCTGCAGCCCTGACGCGCTCGCACTCGGTTCCCACCATCACCGCCTCTGACGCATGTTTGCACACCGTTCCGGCTCCCACGTATCGTCCCCTTCCGCGGGCGGGGGCGCGGCGGCGCCGTTGTCGGTCGAGGCCCTGCGCCGCCGCGCGCGGCAACGCCTCATCGGAGCCACCATTTTGGTGCTGGCAGCGGTGATCGGGCTGCCCTGGCTGCTCGAATCGCAGCCGCGGCCAGTGCCGGTGGACATCGCCATCGAGATTCCGTCCCGTCACGCGGCGCCGCTGCTGCCGCCTCCGGCGCCGCGTGTCGAGGCGGCACCACCTCCCGCGGCGGCCGAGGCGCCGCCCCCCGCACCTGTAGCATCCACACCCCCCGCCGAGCGGGTCGAACGCCCGGCCCCGGTCGCCGACCATGCACCCGCCTCGCCGCCGGCGGCACCTTCCCCGGCCGCTGCGGCGCCGGCGCGTCCGCAGGCGGATGCCGCTGCCAAGGTCCGCATCGTGGTGCAGGTGGGTGCGTTCGCCGACCCGGCACGCGCCCAAGAGGTGCGCCAGCGCCTGGAGCGCGCGGGCCTCAAGACGTACATCCACGTGGCCGAAACCCCCGAGGGCAAACGCATCCGGGTGCGGGTCGGCCCCTTCGACAGCCGCGCCGAGGCCGAAAAAGTGGCCGAAAAGGTCAAGGGTCTGGGTCTGCCGGCGGCGGTGTTGACGCTTTGAGTCATGGCTGCCGTCGATGTCATGTTGTTGACGGTGCTGGCGGCCTCGGTCGGGCTGGGGCTGTGGCGTGGGTTGCTGTACGAGGTCTTGTCGGTACTTGCGTGGCTGGCCGCCTTCGTGGTTGCGCATCGCTGGGCGCTGGAGGCAGCGGCGTGGCTGCCTGTTTCAGACTGGGGCGAGCCGCTGCGGTACGCGGCGGGCTTCGCGGTGCTGTTCGTGCTCACCGCTTTTGCCGGAGGGGCACTGGCAACGCTCGCCCGGCAGGGCGCGCAGGCGGTGGGGCTGCGGCCGGTGGACCGGGCGCTCGGGGGGCTGTTTGGCGTGTTGCGCGGGGCAGTGCTGTTGTTGGCGGCCGCGTTGCTGGTGTGGCAGACGCCCTGGGCTGACGCTGCTGCCTGGCGCGAGGCGCAGGGGCCGCGCTGGCTAGAGCGTGCGCTGGGCGTGCTCAAGCCGCTCGTGCCCGATCCGGTGGCGGTCTATTTTCCGTAGAGCGAGGACGAAAATCCATGTGTGGCATCGTTGGGGTGGTCAGCACCCAGCCGGTCAATCAGCTCATCTACGATGCGTTGCTGCTGTTGCAGCACCGCGGGCAGGATGCCGCTGGCATCGTGACCCAGTTGGGGCACAAATTTTTCATGCACAAGGCCAAAGGCATGGTGCGCGATGTCTTTCGCACGCGCAACATGCGGGCGTTGCCCGGCACCAGCGGTCTGGGGCAGGTGCGCTATCCCACGGCCGGCAATGCCGCCAGCGAGGAGGAGGCCCAGCCGTTCTACGTCAACGCCCCCTTTGGCCTGGTGCTCGCGCACAACGGCAACCTGACCAATGCCCACGTCCTCAAGGAAGAGTTGGCGCGGGTCGATCACCGCCACATCAACACGGAGAGCGACTCCGAGGTGCTGCTCAACGTGCTGGCGCATGAGCTGGAGCGCGCCACGCGCGGGGTGCCGCTGCAGGTCGATGACGTGTTTGCGGCCGTGGCCGCCGTGCACCGGCGCGTGCGTGGCTCGTACGCCGTGGTGGCGCTCATCGCCGGGCATGGGATGCTGGCGTTTCGTGATCCGCACGGCATTCGCCCGTTGTGCCTGGGGCGGGGGGCGGATGGTACGGTCATGGTCGCCAGCGAATCGGTCGCACTCGAAGGCACCGGGCATCGCTTCGAGCGCGACGTGGCACCGGGCGAGGCGGTCTTCATCGGCCTGGATGGGCAGATCGTGGCGCGCCAGTGCGCGGACGCGCCGTCGCATCACCCGTGCATCTTCGAATTCGTCTATCTGGCACGCCCCGACTCGGTCATCGATGGCATCTCGGTTTACCAGGCGCGGCTGAACATGGGCGAGGCGCTGGCCACGCGCGTCATCTCCACCGTGCCGCCGACGGACATCGACGTCGTCATCCCCATCCCCGAGTCCAGCCGCCCGGCGGCGATGGAAGTGGCGCGCCTCATCGGGCGCCCGTACCGCGAAGGGTTCGTCAAAAACCGCTACGTCGGACGCACCTTCATCATGCCCGGGCAGGCGGTGCGCAAGAAGTCGGTGCGGCAAAAGCTCAACGTGATTGCCAGCGAGTTCGCGGGCCGCAACGTGCTGTTGGTGGACGACTCGATCGTGCGCGGCACCACCAGCCGCGAGATCGTACAGATGGCGCGCGAGGCGGGGGCGCATCGCGTCTTTCTGGCCAGTGCCGCACCGCCCGTGCGTTACCCCAACGTCTATGGCATCGACATGCCCACCCAGGAGGAGCTGGTGGCTCATGGCCGCACCGTCGAGGAAATCCGCCAGATCATTGGCTGCGACGCCCTGATCTACCAGGACGTGGACGCGATGAAGCGCGCAGTGGCGGTGCTCAATCCCGCGCTGCGCGGGTTCGAGGCGTCGTGTTTCGACGGCGTGTACATCACGGGTGACGTCACCCTGGAGTCGGTGGCCGCCATGAACGCCCCGCGCCAGTGTGCCCGCGACGCCACGGATGAGGACGCCGAGACCTCGCGGCTGGCGCTGCCCAACGCGCAGGAGGGATGAGCATGGACCACCCACCCCCGGGACCCGCGAAGGACGCCGCGCCAGCCCCCGCGTGGCATCCCGAAACGGCGGCGGTGCGGGTGGCGTCGCCGCGCACCCCGTATGGCGAAAACAGCGAGGCGCTGTTTTTGACCAGTGGCTTCGTGCAGCCCAGCGCCGAGGCCGCGGCCGCCCGTTTTGCCGGGGACGAGGAGGGCTACACCTACGCCCGCTACGGCAACCCCACCACGGCGAGCTTCGAGCAGCGGCTGGCGGCGCTGGAAGGCACCGAGGCCGCCATCGCCACGTCCTCCGGCATGGCGGCCATCCTCATGCTGTGCCTGGGACTGCTCAAGGCGGGTGACCACGTGGTGTGCTCGCAGTCGATGTTCGGGGCCACGATCAAATTGATCGGCACGGACTTGGCGAAATTCGGGGTGCACAGCACGTTCGTGCCACAAACCGACCTGGACGCCTGGCGCGCCGCGCTGCGCCCGCAGACCCGGCTGCTGCTGGCCGAGACACCCACCAACCCGCTGACCGAGGTGTGCGACATCGCGGCACTGGCCGACATCGCGCATCGCGCTGGGGCGCTGCTGGCGGTGGACAACTGCTTTGCCACCCCCGCGCTGCAGCGCCCCGCGGCGCTGGGCGCCGACATCGTCGTGCACTCCGGCACCAAATACCTCGACGGGCAGGGCCGCGTCATGGCCGGTGCCTTGTGCGCCCGCGCGGCGCTGGTACAGGAGGCGTTTTTACCGGTCCTGCGCAGTGCCGGCATGACGCTGGCGCCCTTCAATGCCTGGGTCGTGCTCAAGGGGCTGGAGACGCTGCACCTGCGCATGCAGGCCCAAAGCGCCACCGCGCTGCGCCTGGCGCAGTGGCTGCAGGCCCATCCGGCCGTGGCGCGCGTGCACTATCCCGGGCTGCCCTCCCACCCGCAGCACGCGCTGGCCTTGCGGCAGCAGTCCGGCTGCGGCGGGGCCATCGTCGCCTTCGAGGTGCACGCCGCCAGCCCCGAGCAGGGCCGGGCGCGCGCCTTCGCCGTGCTCGACGCGCTGCAGACCCTGTCGTTGTCGACCAACCTCGGCGACACGAAAACCCTCTGTTCCCATCCCGCGAGCACCTCGCACGGGCGCCTGTCCGAGGCGCAGCGCCAGGCCGCGGGCATCTCGCAGGCGCTCATTCGCGTCTCCGTGGGGCTGGAACATGTCGACGACATCGTGACCGACCTCGCGCGTGGCCTCGACGCGCTGGCCTGACCCATTCATCATGACCACCCGTATCCGTACCCGTTTTGCCCCATCGCCCACCGGCTTTATTCACCTGGGCAACATCCGCTCGGCGCTCTACCCGTGGGCCTTCGCCCGTGCCCACGGCGGCGACTTCATCCTGCGCATCGAAGACACCGACCAGGAGCGCTCCACGCAGGCGGCGGTGGACGTCATCCTGGAGGCGATGGCGTGGCTGGGCCTGACCCCGGACGAAGGCCCGTACTACCAGATGCAGCGCATGGCGCGCTACCGCGAGGTCATCGCGCAGATGCTACAGGCCGGGCTGGCCTACCACTGCTACATGACGCCCGAGGAGCTGGAGGCGCTGCGCGAGCGCCAGATGGCGGCCAAGCTCAAGCCCCGCTACGATGGCACCTGGCGCCCGGAGCCGGGCAAGACCCTGCCGCCCGTGCCCTCCGGAGTGTTGCCGGTCATTCGCTTCAAAAATCCCACCACGGGCAGTGTGGTTTGGGACGACAAGGTCAAAGGCCGCATCGAGATTCGCAACGACGAGCTCGACGACCTGGTGATCGCGCGCCAGGCCCCGCTGGGCGAGATCGGCACGCCCACCTACAACTTTTGCGTGGTGGTCGACGATATCGACATGCGCATCACGCACGTCATCCGCGGCGACGACCACGTCAACAACACCCCGCGCCAGATCAACATCATCCGCGCGTTAGGGTACGAGCCGCCGGTGTACGCGCATCTGCCCACCGTGCTCAACGAGCAGGGCGAGAAAATGAGCAAGCGCCACGGCGCCAAGCCCGTGACCTGGTACCGCGACGCTGGCTTTTTGCCCGACGCCATGATCAACTACCTGGCGCGCCTGGGCTGGAGCCACGGCGACGACGAGATCTTCACGCGCGAACAGTTTTTGCAATGGTTCGACCTCGACCACCTGGGCCGCAGCGCCGCGCAGTTCGACGAGGCCAAGCTGCGCTGGGTCAACGCCCAGCACATGAAGATGACCGCCAACGATCGGCTCGCCCCGTTGGTGGCGCAACAACTGGCGCGCCGGGGCTTGACCGCCGATGAGCGCCTGCCGGCCATCTGTGGCCTGTTCAAAGACCGCTGTGATACCACGGTGGCCTTGGCCGACTGGGTGCAGCCCTACTACGCGGCACCCACGCCGCGCGCCGAGGACCTGGCCCAGCACGTCACCGACGCGGTGCGCCCGGCGCTGGCAGAGCTGCGCCAGCGCTTGAACGATGCGCCGTGGGATGCGGCCGGCATCGGCGCGGCGATCAAGGCGACGCTCGCCGCGCATGGTCTGAAGATGCCGCAACTGGCCATGCCGGTGCGCGTGCTCGTGATGGGCACACCCCAAACCCCGTCGCTCGACGCCGTGCTGGCGCTGCACCGGCGCGAGGACGTGCTGGCGCGGCTGGCGGTCTGACCGGGTTGGGCGGCACGTGCGTGCTTTTTGTGCTGGGTGCCAGAAAGCGGTCAAATTTGTGTCTATAATTCTGGTCTCGACAGCGCACGACACTCGATGCCAATTCGCAACAAGTGGCGTGCAAAAATCGAGACCCGTGGGGGTATAGCTCAGCTGGGAGAGCGCTTGCATGGCATGCAAGAGGTCAGCGG
>DYIC01000016.1:32359-39023 GCA_020723845.1 Hydrogenophaga sp. | reverse complement strand
CCGGTGCCGGTGCGCGTGGTGACCCTGGAGGCGCGGCCCGTGCAGATGTCGGTGGTCGTGGCCGGCCGCGTAGCGGCGGCGCGCGAGACGACCCTGGCCAGCACGGTGACCGGACGGGTATGGGCCACCCCCGTGGCCGAGGGGGCAGCGGTCCGGGCCGGCACCCCGCTCGTGGTGCTCGACAGCGACGAATGGCGTGCGGCGGTCGCACAAGCACGGGCGCAGCAGGCTGACGCGCGCAATCAACTGGCAGAGGCCGAGCGGCAGGCGGCCCGACAGCGCGTGGCCCAGGCCGACGCTGCGCTGCGGCAATCGCGCGCTCGCCTGGACTAGACGACCGTGCGGGCACCCACGGACGGTGCGTTGCCTGTGCGCGCCGGTGTTGACGTGGGGGTGTAGGTGATCGATCCCGCGCCGAACTTGCCCGAAGGTGGGCGCGTCGAGGTGCGGCCGTGAGGTTCGTCTGGACGGTGGCGTGGCGGCTGCTACGCGATGGGCGGTTTCAGACCTGGCTCATCGTCGGCGGGGTCACGATCGGGGTGGCGGTGGTGGTCTACATCACGGCCATCATCGATGGCTTGCAGGCCAACATCATCGACCGCACGCTGTCGTCGCAGGCGCACGTGGTGCTGCGCCCGGCCGAGCGGCTCAACCAGCGGGCCTGGGACGCGCGGGCGGAAGTGCGCACGCTGGCCGACGTGCGCAAGCGCACCCAGCGCGAGGCCACCATCGGCGATGTCGATGCGGTGCTCGCCGCCGTGCGGGCCGTGCCGGGGGTGCAAGCCGCCGCAGCGGTGGCGTCCGGCCCGGGCGTGGCCCAGCAGGGCGGGGTGCGCAAGGCCATTGTCGTGCTGGGCGTGGATTTGGCGGATTTTCAGCAGGTCATCCGGCTGGACGACAAACGCCGCGAGGGCACGCTCTCGCTCGCCGCGGGCGAGGCGCTGATCGGCAGCGAGCTGGCCTCCGATCTCGGGCTGGCGCCTGGGGCGCGCGTGCGGCTGCAGTCCGCGTCCGGTGAGGTGCTGTCGGTGCGCGTCGCGGGGGTGTTGGATTACGGCGTGCAAGATCTCAACCGTCGGCGTGTGTTGCTGCCGCTGCGCGATGCGCAAAGCTTGCTGGGCTACGGGCTGGAGGTCACCGAAATCGACGTGCGCGTGCAGCGCTTGTTCGAGGCGCAGCGCCTGGCGGCGGATCTGTCGCGGGTCACGGGGTTGACCGCCGAGAGCTGGCAGGCCGCCAACGGCCAGCTGGTGACCGCCTTGCGCAGCCAGAGCGCGTCGGGCCTGATGATCCGGTTCTTCGTGACGCTGGCGGTGGCGCTGGGCATCGCCAGCGTGTTGGTGGTGTCGGTCGTGCAGCGCCAGCGCGAAATCGGCATCCTGCGCGCCATGGGCACGCCCCGACAGCGCATCCTGGCCGTCTTTTTGCTGCAAGGGGGGATCGTGGGCCTGGGCGGGTCGTTGCTGGGCACGGCGCTGGGGGCGGCGCTGGCCGTGGGATTTACGCGCGTGGCCCGCAACGCCGACGGCAGCCCGCTGTTTCCGATCGTGCTGCAGCCGGAGCTGTTCGTCTCCAGCGCCGCGCTGGCCACGCTGGTCGGGGTACTGGCCGCCTGGCTGCCCGCGCGGCGTGCTGCGCGTCTCGACCCCGTGGAGGCGATCCGTGGCTGACGTGCTGCGTCTGCAGGGCGTGCGCAAGCGCTACGGCGGGGGCGCGTCGCCGATCGTCGAGGTGCTGCACGGCATCGACCTGACGCTGGCGGACGGCGCGTTTGCCGCGCTCGTGGGTCCATCGGGGTCGGGCAAGTCCACGCTACTCAACCTCATCGGGCTGCTCGAGACGCCGTCGGAAGGCGAAATCTGGCTGGCCGGCCAGCCCGCCCACGCCGCCTCGGAGGCGCACCGCACCGCCTGGCGCAACCAATACCTCGGCTTCATTTTCCAGTTTCACCATCTGCTGGGCGCTTTCAGCGCCGAAGAGAACGTGCTGATGCCCGTGCTGGCCGGGCGCGGTCGCATCCACGCCGACGACCGCCGCCGCGCCCGCCTGCTGCTGGAGCGCACGGGTTTGGCGGCGCACGCGCATAAACGGCCGGTGCAGCTCTCCGGAGGCCAACAGCAGCGCGTGGCCATCGTGCGCGCGCTCATGAACCGCCCGCGATTGGTGCTGGCCGACGAACCCACGGGCAACCTGGACTCCCGCACCGCGCAAGAGGTCTTTGCCCTGCTGCGCGAGCTCAACCGCGACGAAGGCACGGCATTTCTCATCGTCACGCACGACGCGGGGCTGGCGGCTCGCTGTGATCGGCAGGTGTATTTGCAAGACGGGCGGCTGGTGCGGGACTCGGCAGGGGCTGCGTGATAAGCGCTATCGATGGGCTAAACAGAATCGATTGATAATCGTATTGAGAATCGCTACCATGACCCCATCATCCCCTGCACATCGAGGAGTACGGTCATGGCACGCATCCGTCGCATCGTCCACACCCACCGCTTGGCGCTGCTGAAAACCGCCACCTACTACGTGCTGCACATCACGGTAGCGGCGGCCGTTGCCTACGCCGTCACGGGCAACCTGTGGGCGGCGCTGACCCTGTCGTTGCTGGAGCCCACGGTGCAGGCAGTAGCGTACTTTTTCCACGAGCGCGCCTGGGCGCGGGTGGTGGCGCGCGCGCAACCGCGGCAGACGCCGCGCCTTGCACCGTCCGTTGCCGCGGGTTCATCGGCGCTGGGCTGAACGGGTGCATTGGCGCCCATGCAGTCACGGCTGCCGCCACCGGCGCGTGGGGCCCGTGGGGGCTTTCTACAATCGGAGCCTCATGCTGCCGCCTGTCGCCGTTGCGCAGGCGACGACCCCCAGGAGGTTCCACCATGGCCGAATCCCCATCGGACTCGCGCGCGCAGCTCAAGCGCGCCGCGCTCGATTACCACGAGCACCCCACACCGGGCAAACTGTCGGTGACGCCGACCAAGGCACTGTCCAACCAACGTGACTTGGCGCTGGCGTATTCGCCCGGGGTGGCCGCGCCCTGTGAGGAGATCGTCGCCGACCCGGCCAACGCCTTTCGCTACACCGGCCGCGGCAACTTGGTGGCCGTGGTCACCAACGGCACGGCGGTGCTGGGTCTGGGCGACATCGGGCCGCTGGCGGCCAAGCCGGTCATGGAAGGCAAGGCGGTACTGTTCAAAAAGTTCGCTGGCATCGACGTCTTCGACATCGAAGTCAACGAAAAAGACCCCGACCGGTTGGTGGACATCATCGCCGCGCTGGAGCCCACGTTTGGCGGCGTCAACCTCGAGGACATCAAGGCACCCGACTGCTTCTACATCGAGCGCCGGTTGCGCGAGCGCATGAAGATCCCGGTGTTTCACGACGATCAGCACGGCACGGCCATCGTCGTGGGCGCGGCGCTGCTCAATGGCCTGCACGTGGTGGGCAAGTCGCTGCAGGACATCAAGCTGGTGACGTCGGGTGCCGGGGCGGCGGCGCTGGCGTGCCTGAACCTGCTCGTCAAACTGGGTTTGCCGCGCCAAAACATCTGGGTGACCGACCTGGCGGGTGTGGTGTACGAGGGCCGCACCGAACTGATGGACCCGGACAAGGCCCCCTTTGCGCAGCGCACCGACGCGCGCACGCTGGCCGAGGTCATCGAGGGGGCCGACGTGTTTCTGGGCCTGTCCGCAGGCGGTGTGCTCAAGCCCGAGATGGTGGCGCGCATGGCGCCGCGTCCGCTCATCTTTGCGCTGGCCAACCCGACACCCGAAATCCTGCCCGAACAGGTGCGCGCGGTGCGCGATGACGCCATCATGGCCACGGGGCGCAGCGACTACCCGAATCAGGTCAACAATGTTCTGTGCTTTCCGTACATCTTCCGGGGGGCGCTCGATTGCGGGGCCACCACCATCACCGACGAAATGGAAATCGCCGCCGTGCACGCGATCGCCGAGCTGGCGCGCGCCGAGCAAAGCGAAGTGGTGGCGCAGGCGTACGCGGGGGAGAAGCTCGCCTTCGGGCCGGAGTACCTGATCCCCAAGCCGTTCGACCCGCGGCTGATGATGCGCATCGCCCCTGCGGTGGCCGAGGCGGCGGCGCGCAGTGGCGTCGCCCAGCGGCCCATTGCCGACCTGGATGCCTACCGCGAGCGGCTGCAGACCTTCGTGTTCGCGTCGGGCACGCTGATGAAGCCGGTGGTTGCCATCGCCAAGCAGGCTCGCTACAAGAGCGTGGCCTATGCCGAGGGCGAGGAGGAGCGCGTGCTGCGCGCCGCGCAGGTGGTGGTCGACGAGGGGCTGGCGCGTCCGGTGCTCATCGGGCGGCCCGCCGTGATCGCCCAGCGCATCGAGCGCTTTGGGCTGCGGCTGCGCGCCGGCGACGATTACGACGTGGTCAACGTCGAGCAGGATCACCGCTACCGCACCTTCTGGCAGGACTACCACCAGCTGATGGAGCGCCGCGGCGTGACGCCGCAGATGGCCAAGATCGAGATGCGCCGCCGCCTCACGCTCATCGGGGCCATGCTGCTGCGCCATGGCGAAGTGCATGGGCTCATTTGCGGCACCTGGGGCACGCCGGCCATGCACCTGCACTATATCGATCAGGTGATCGGCAAACGACCGGGCGCCCAAGCCTATGCGGCCATGAACGCCATCCTGCTGCCCGGGCGGCAGGTGTTCTTGGTCGACACCCACGTCAACATCGACCCCAGCGCCGAGCAACTGGCCGAGATCACGCAGATGGCCGCGCGCAAGATCATGCGCTTTGGCATCACGCCCAAGGCGGCGCTGCTGTCGCATTCCAACTTTGGCTCCTCCGACGCCCCGAGCGCGGTCAAGATGCGCAAGGTGCTGGCCATCCTGCGCGAGCAGGCCCCTTGGCTGGAAGTGGACGGCGAGATGCACGGCGACGTGGCGCTGGACGCGGCCGCGCGCCAGCAGATCATGCCGCGCAGCACTCTGCATGGTGAGGCCAACCTGCTGGTGTGTCCCAATGTGGACGCGGCCAACATCGCCTACAACCTGCTCAAGACCGCGGCCGGTGGCGGTATCGCCATCGGCCCGATGCTGCTGGGGGTGGCCAAACCCGTGCACATCTTGACCGCCAGCTCCACGGTGCGCCGCATCGTCAACATGACGGCGCTGACCGTCGCCGAGGCCAACGTGGGGCCGCGCGCGGTGGGCGCCGCCGACGGCACGGGCGAGCCATCCGGCCGCGCCTGAGCGCGCACGCCCATCCGCAGCACAAGACTTCCGATTTGTCAAGATCTTGCAATCCGCGGACGGTTCAGGCACACTTGCGCGCTTGATTTCAGGGTTTACCCCAAGAGAGGATCGGGTGCGCAACGGGTGGCGTTGGTCGTGGCTGGCCTGGCTCGCGGCTTTGGTCTGGTGGGCGGTGGCGCTGCCGACGCTGGCGCGCGGCGACGTCGAGCCGACACCGGCGGCGGCCGAGATGCCCGTGGTCGCGCTGGCCGAGCTGCCGCGCGAGGCACAGGTGGTCATGCGCCTGATCCGACAAGGGGGGCCCTTTCCGTACGAGAAGGACGGCACGGTGTTTTTCAACCGCGAGCGATTGCTGCCCGCCCAAAAACGGGGCTACTACCGCGAGTACACGGTACCCACGCCTGGTTTGACGCACCGGGGTGCGCGCCGCATCGTCTGCGGCGGCTGGACGCCCACCGTGCCCGACGCCTGCTACTACACGGCCGATCACTACGCGAGCTTTCGCCGCATTGTGCCGTGACGCGCAGGAATCCGTTTTTCCATCGATCTCTCGCTTGGACCCAATGACCATGGAACAGCCGCTGCGCAACGTTCGACCCAACATCGTCCAGTCGATTCGCGCCTTCACGGTCAAAGACCTGCAGGCCGCCGCCGAGGCGCTGGGCCACCACTTCCTGTACGCCAACCTGGCCACGGCCCAGAACAAGCAGGACATCCTGGAGCTGATCTCGAATCAGTATCAGCTGCCGCCGCACAACGGCAAAAACCTGGATGCCTTGTACGACTGCCTGACCGATACGGTCTACAAGTCGGGGCCGCAGACCGGCTTCATCGTGGTGCTGGAGCACATCCCCACGAGCCCCAAGTTCGACAAGGAAGCGCGCGAGCAGCTGCTCGACGTCTTCCGTGATGTGGCCGACTTTTGGGCTGAGCGCAAGGTGCCGTTCCGCTGTTTTTATTCGTTCTCGGTGGCGCGGGCGCCCAAGCCGGCCGATCTGGCCGCCACCGACGAGCCGTTGTTGACCGACAAGCTGGTCGACGTCAGCCCGCAGGCGTTGCGCATGAGCAGCCCGTTCAACGCGGGCTACTGGCTCAGCGCGGCCTGACCGCCTGGCCCCGGGGCGGCGGTCCCGTCCTGCTCGGGAGTCCTGCCTCGGGGTTCAGGGGTGCGCGGGGCCGCCCAACGCTTGCGCCAGCGCCACGTATTCGGCCACGGGCACCTCCTCGGCGCGGCGCTGCGTGTCGAAAGCCCCGCCGTAGCCCCGCGCCTCGAGCCAAGGGCCCAGGGTGTGGCGCAGCAGCTTGCGCCGCTGCGAAAACGCCACTTGCACCAGCGCTTCCAGCAGCGCCACGTCCAGCGCCGCGGGCGTGGGCCAGGGCACCATGCGTACGACGGCGCTGTCCACGCGCGGGGGCGGCTCGAACGCCTGCGGCGGCACGAGCAG
>DYIC01000016.1:25768-32259 GCA_020723845.1 Hydrogenophaga sp. | reverse complement strand
AGCACGTCGGCTTCGACCACCTCCAGCTGCGGGTGACGGCGCAGGCGCGCAGCGAGGTCGCGGTCGAGCTCGATCACCGTTAGCCGCCCCAGCCGCTCGACCAAGGGCTGCGTGAGCGCCCCCAGGCCGGGGCCGATTTCCACCATGCAGTCACCCGGCTCGGGGTCGATCGCGCGCACGATGGCGTCGATGACCGCGGGGTCGCTTAGAAAATGTTGTCCGAAGCGTTTGCGGGCCCGGTGACCGTGGGTGTTGCCAGTGACGCGGCGGGACGGCTTCACTGCGGTGCCTCGCGGATTTCGATATAGGCACGGCTGCGTTGCTCGCGCAACCGCTCGGCCAGGGTTTCATCGGCCTTGCGCTCCCGCAACAGGGAACGTACGGCGTCGCGCAGCTCGCGCGGGCTGCGCTCGACCGTGCGGCGCTCCTGCACCTCGATCAGGTGCACGCCAAAGCGCGACACCACCGGGGCCGACACCTGCCCAGGGGCGAGCGCGTCCATCGCCTCCTCGAACTCGGGCACGAACATCCCCGGCGTGGCCCAGCCAAGCGCGCCGCCGTCACGGGCCGAGGCGTCCTCGCTGATCTCGCGCGCCGCGGCGTCGAAGCTCGTTTGTCCCGACACGATGCGTTCGCGCACCGCCTGCAGGCGTGCGATGGCGGCGCGCTGGCTGGCCTCGTCGTTGGCGCGCAGCAGAATGTGGCGCACGCGGGTTTGCGTGACCGTGGGCTCGGGCAGATCGACGTGCCGCTTGGTCAAGACCTTGAGCACGTGAAAGCCCGCGCCGCTGCGCAGCGGACCCGCGACGTCGCCCGGGCGCAGGTCGCGTACCGCTTCCCAGAACAGGGTGGGATAGCGGTCGGCGCTGCGCAGGCCCAGGCGTCCGCCGTTGGCGGCTTCGGGCGCCTGCGAGTGGCGCCGTCCCAGGGCGGCAAAGTCCTCACCGGCCCGGGCGCGCTGCGCGATCTCTTCGGCTTGCTGGCGCGCGCGCGCCAGCGCCTCGCCACTGGCGTTGTCGGGCACCGCGATCAACACTTGCGCCAGCTCCAGCGCGGTGCGCGTTGGGTCGGCGCCCGCCTGGTGTTGGCGCAGGTAGGCGTCGATCTCGCTTTCGCTGACGCGGGCCTGCGACGCCTCGCGCTCGCGCAGGCGCTGCAGCAGCAGCTCGTTGCGCAGGTTGGCACGCAGCGTGGCCGGTGTCAGCCCGGCTTGCGGCAGGCGCGCCCGCAGCTCGGCGACGCTGAGCCCATTGCGGCGTGCCACCTCGGCCTCGGCAGCGTCGATGGCTGCCTCGTCCACGCGGATACCGCTGTCGGCAGCCCATTGCAGCAGCACCTTTTCGTCGATGAGCTGATCGAGCACCTGGCGTGCCAGGGCGGTACGTTCGGCAGGCGACGCGTTGGCGGGGACTTCGATGCGCGCCAGCCGCGCACGCAGCTCCGAGGCGGCGATCGGCTCCCCGTTGACCAGAGCCACGACGTAGTCGGCCGTCGCCGCCGTGCCGGCCGGCATCTGGGCCGGGGCGGTCAAAGGGGCCGCGAGCGCCAGGGCACACAGCAGGCTCGCGGCAGCACGGCGGATCGGAAGGGACTCATTCATAGCGTTCGAAGCGGCTGGGCGGGTTGACGTCCTCGCGCAGGTAGCGGTAGCGCGGAATCTGCGTGCGCAAGGTCTGCAACGGGTTGCTGCCCAAGCGGGAGAAACCCGAGAATTCGAGCTGGAACAGGATGCGCTGGTTGGCGCTGGTGCGGCTTTGCTGCAGGCGCTCGAGCACCACGCGCCCGATCCAGCAACCGGCATCGTATTCGAAGCCCGCGACCAGATCGACGATGCGCCGGTCGGTGAAGCTGTAGTTGATGCGGCCCACACCGTACCACTGGCCGGGGCCCAGCGCGCGGCCCGGCACGGCGGCGGGCGCTCGCTCGCCCAGCAGGGCCGCCAGCGGCCACTGCCAGCCGAGGTCGAGCTGGCGGCTGCGGGCGGTGGTGGTTTCGTTGTTGCGGTACGCCACGCTCAGCACCCGGTACGGGCCCGGCATGTAGCGCGCCGACAGCAGCGTGCGCACCGACGTGCGGCGCGCCGTGTTGTACTGCCACGTGCCCCCCAGGGCCCACGCGGGCGTCCAGTTGACGGTGGCGCCGATCAGGATGTCGCTGCGGCCTTCGGCGGCCACGCCTTCGTTGGGCAGCGTCACGCGCTGGTCTTGCAAGCGCAGCCGCTGTGCCAGGCCGATGGAAGCGAGCTCGCGCCCGTCGTCCAGCGCGTACAGGCGCGTGCTCAACCCGTAGGTCAGCGCGCGCAGGTCGGCGATGCGGTCGTGCCCGCCGTAGGGGTTGGGCGCAAAAATCGTCGCCGGGTTGAAGTCGAACACTGCACTGTCGTACACCGGCAGTAAGCGCTGGTCGCGGTACGGGGTGGCCGACAGCAGCACGCGCGGTTCCAGCGTTTGTGCCACGGCACGGTCGAACAGCACGGTCTCGCGCTCGAAGAACAAGCCCGCATCCAGTGCCGCCGTGGGCAGTGCCACGCTGGTGCTGCGCCGCCCGTCGCCGATGGGCTGATCGAACCGGTAGTGTCGTGCGTGCGCTTGCAGGCTGGGCTCGATATACCAGCCTGGCGTTTCCCAGCGGCGGCTCAGCCGCACCACCCCCAATGCGCGCGTGCCATCGACGTCGGTGCGCTGGTCGCCCGCCGACACGCCGTCCCACACGGTGGGCAGCCGGTCGGTGGCGAAATGCGTGAGCTCCGCGTCGGCCGTCAGGAGCCAGCCGTCCAAGCCGGCCAGCGCTAACCGGCCCGGGCGGTAGCGCAGCGCCAGGCTCGGCAGCCGGTCGTAGGGTGCCACGATTTGATCCGAGCCGATCGGCACCAGCGTGCGCGACGCGCCCAGCGTTTGCCAGCGCTGTGCGGCCAGGCTGTACGACCACGGCCCCGCCCCGCCACTGAGCACGGCCTCGTTGAGCAACAGCCGCGCCGCCAGGTTGGTGATGACCGCGGTGCGCGGGAAGTCGCGCCAGTAGTCGTCGTCGCTGACGCGGTTGAGGTTGAGCCGCACGCCCGCACCCGGCAGCCATTCGATGGGCGGCAGCGCGTGCTGGTGCTGGATGGCGTAGGCCCAGCGGTCGCGGTCGCGCAGGCGGTCGTTGCCCATCCACGCCGCGCGCACCTGTCCGCCGTACGTGCGCTCCAGGTAGCGGTATTCGCCGCCGAGGTCCACGCCGCGCTTGGTCATCAGCGTCGGGTACAGCGTGGCGTCGCGGTTGGGGGCCAGGTTCAGGTAGTACGGGACCGTGGTCTCGAAGCCGCTGCGGTTGTCCAGGTTGAAGGTCGGCGGCAGCAGTCCCGTCTTGCGCGCATCCGACAGCGGGAAGCTGATCCACGGCGCGGCCAACAGCGGCACACCTTGAAACTCCAGCCGCCCGCCGACGGCCTCGCCGGTGTCGGTGGACAGATCGAAGCGCACTTCGTCCGCCGTCACTGCCCATGCCGGTGTCCAGCGCGAGCCGGGCGGGCGCTCGCAGGTGCTGTAGCGCACATTATGTGCTACCGCGCGGTTCTCGTCCAGAAAATCCACGCGGCTGGCTTCGCCCTGCCCGCCCGTGCGCAGGAATTGGAAGCGCACGTCGTCGAAGCGCCCCTCGAAGGTGTCGAGCTTGAGTTGCAGCCGCGCGCCTTCGTAGACGTCGCCCTGGCGGTGGATGCGCACGCCCCCGCTGGCCAGTGCCGTGTCGTCCGTGGCGCGGTGCTCGAGTCGGTCGGCGCGCACGGTGACGTCGTGCCGGCGCAACACGGCGGCGCCTTCCACGACCGTGACCTCATCGACCTTACCCTCGATACGCTGCCCTTCGACGGTCGTCGGCGTTTTGCCGCGCAGCGCGGGGGGTAGCTGCTCCAGCAGCGTCAGCGACGGTTGCAGCAGCAGGGGCTCGGCGGCGGCCGAGCCCGCCAGACCCAGCAGCCCCAGCCACCAGCCGACACGCAACCGACCGCGCCCGGCGGTCGAGCGCCGGGCGGGCGAGGGATGGGCGGCGAGGCGTATCGGCACGGTCGGTGAGCGAGGGTCGAAGCCTTCGTAGAATGCCATCGATTATCCATGAGCACATCCCACTCCCCCTCTGCCTCCCCCGCTCCCATCGATTGGCCCGATGCGGCACGCGCCCGCGCGTTCGACCAATGGTTGCAGGGCCTCGCGGCCGAGCATGGCGTGCAGCCCGACACGCTGCGGCTGGCCAGCGCGGACGCGAGTTTCCGGCGTTACTTTCGCGTCGACAGCGCGCAAACACCCGACGGCACCCTCATCGTGATGGACGCGCCGCCCGCCCACGAGGACTGTCGCCCCTTCGTGCGCGTGGCCGCGCTCATGCACGCTGCGGGCGTGCGCGCGCCGCGGGTGTTGGCGTGGGACGAGGCGCAGGGGTTTCTGTTGCTGACCGACCTGGGCGAGCAGACCCTGTTGGACGCGCTCGATCCGGCGCGGCCGGAGGCGGCGCTGCCCTACTTCAAGGACGCGATCGCCGCCCTGGTGGCGTGGCAGCAAGCCTCGCGCCCGGGCGAGTTGCCGCCGTACGACGAGGCGCTGCTGCGGCGCGAACTCGCGCTCTTTTCCGACTGGTACGTGGCGCGTCACCGGGGCTTGACGCTGACGGACGCCCAACGCCAGACGCTGGCCGCGACGTTCGACCTCATCGTGCAGCGCGTGCTGGCGCAGCCCACGGTATGGGTGCACCGCGACTTCATGCCGCGCAACCTCATGCTGCCCCACGGCGACTTCGACCCCACGCGGCCCGACGGGCGGTTGGGCGTGCTGGATTTTCAGGACGCGGTGCACGGGCCACTGACCTACGACATCGCCAGCCTGATGCGCGACGCCTTCCTGAGCTGGGACGAGGAGGTGGTGCTCGACGTCACCATCCGCTACTGGGAAGCAGCGCGCCGCGCCGGCTTGCTCGACGCCGAGGGTTGGGCGCAGGACTTCGGCGCCTTTTACCGCGCGGTGGAGTGGATGGGGTTGCAACGGCACCTGAAAGTCGCTGGCATCTTTGCCCGCTTGACGCTGCGCGACGGCAAGCCGCGCTACCTGGCCGATGCGCCGCGTTTTATCGGCTATATCCGCCACACCGCTGCCCGCTACCGCGAGCTGGCCCCGCTGCTGCGCCTGCTCGACGCCATCGAAGGGCAGGACTCCCCGACGGCGTACTCCTTTGGCCGCCTGGGCTGACACGGCGCCACCGGAGCCGAGCGCATGCCCGTGCCGCGCATCCACCACCCCGAGCCGCTGCAGCCCGGCGTGCTGCTGACCTTGCCGTCAGCGGCCAGCCGCCACGTGCAGGTGCTGCGCTTGCAGCCCGGCGACGCGCTCACCCTGTTTGGCGACCCCGTGCGCGGTGGGGAGTGGCACGCGCGCGTGACCACCATGGGGCGCCAGCAGGTGCAAGTGCAGGTGCTGGCGCACCACGCCGTCGAACGCGAGCCCGCGCGGGCGGTGCACCTGGCCGTGGGCATGCCCGCCAACGAACGCATGGACTGGTTGATCGAAAAGGCCACCGAGCTGGGCGTCGCCAGCGTGCAGCCCCTGGTGAGCGCACGCACCGTACTGCGCCTGACCGGCGAGCGTGCCGCCAAAAAAGTGGCCCACTGGCAGGCGGTGGCGGTGGCGGCGTGCGAACAGTGCGGCGGCAACCGGGTGCCGCTCCTGCACCCGGTGCGCGAGTGGCGCGATTGGCTGGCGCACGCCGGGGCGCTGGCCGACGGCGTGCCGGGCGCCTACCTGTCGCTGAGCAACGGGGCGCTGCCTTGTGCGGCGTGGGCGCAGGCCATCGGCCCGGCCTGCCGCGTGGTGCTGGGGCCCGAGGGCGGCCTCACCGCCGCCGAGGAGGCCGCGTTGCAGGCCGCGGGCTGGCAGCCCCTCTCGCTGGGCGCGCGCGTGCTGCGCAGTGAAACCGCGGCCGTGGCCGCGCTGGCCGTGCTGACCCTGACCTGAGCGGGGGTGCCGTCAGCCGTGCAACAGCGGGCCGAGTGCCGTGATCGAGGGATCGGTGTCAATCACCTCTAGCGGCCAGCGGCGGCCGGCCGCGTGGTCCTCGATGCAGCGCCACACCAGCGGACTGCGGTGGCGCTCGCAACTGGCGCGCACCTCGTCGCGCGTCAGCCACACGGTGCGCACGATGCCCGCGTCCAACGCGCGCCCCGCCACCACCTCGCCCAGCTCACCCGTGAACGCCAAGCGCAGGTAGGTCACGTCCTCTCCCCGCTCGGGGCGCTGGAAGCGCGACAGGTAGATCCCGAGCAGCGCCGTGGGCGTGAAACGGTGGGCCGTTTCTTCCAACACCTCGCGCGCGCAGGCCTGCACGGGGCCCTCGCCCGGGTCCAGGTGACCCGCAGGGTTGTTGAGCCGCAGGCCATCGGGGGTGTGTTCTTCCACCAAGAGATATCGCCCCGCGCGCTCGATGATCGCTGCCACGGTGACACTGGGTTTCCAACGTTCGGTCAT
>DYIC01000016.1:21879-25668 GCA_020723845.1 Hydrogenophaga sp. | reverse complement strand
ATGGCCGCCGGCGCGAACGCGACTCGGTCCGCGGATCAATGCCGGGCGGGGGTTGCGGCGCGACCCGCGGCGTCGAACCCGCCCTTGGCCAGCCACTCCTGCATGCCGCCCTGCAGGATGCGCACATTGTCCCAGCCCGCCACGCGCAGCGCAAAACCCGCTTGCGCCGACAGCGAGCCGGTGTTGCAGTAGATCAGCACCGGTCGGTCTTTGGGGATTTCGTTGCGCCGCGCCAACACCTGCCGCCATTCCATATGGACGGCACCGGGAATGTGGCCCTTCGCGTATTGACCGGCATCGCGGGCGTCGATGATAAAGAAGCGCGTCCAGTCCTCCTTCGGGATCTGCTCAGCGAAGATGACGCCGCCGCCGTAATCGACGAACTCCAAGTACGCGGCCATCTCGTCGATGGC
This sequence comes from Hydrogenophaga sp., assembly GCA_020723845.1. Lineage (GTDB taxonomy): Bacteria > Pseudomonadota > Gammaproteobacteria > Burkholderiales > Burkholderiaceae_C > Tepidimonas. The sequence continues at coordinate 25,255 of DYIC01000016.1, read as the reverse complement.
GGTGGCTTTCGGGTCGGCGTGGGCCAACGGGGCAGCCAGCAGGCTGCAAGCGAATGCGGCAGACACGGCAGCGGCGCGCACAGTCATGGAAAGCTCCGGTGAGATCGAAGGCGGGTCGGCGATGATATATTGGCCGACAACGCCACCGCTCGCACGATGCGATCGGCGATCGACCCAACAGAGGAGAACCCACCATGCGCATAGGCGTGCCCGCCGAAACGGCGGCACTCGAGACCCGGGTGGCCGCCACCCCGGAGACAGTCAAAAAACTCGTGGCGCAAGGCCACACCGTGCTGGTCCAAAGCGGCGCCGGTGTGGCGGCCAGCGCACCGGATGAGGCCTACCGCGCGGCAGGCGCCGAGATCGTCGATGCCGACGCCGCCCTGGGTGCCGAGCTGGTGCTCAAGGTGCGTGCGCCGTCGGCGAACGAGCTCGCGCGCATGAAGCCGGGCGCCACCCTCGTGGGCATGCTCAACCCCTTCGATGCCGAGGGGCTGCAGCGACTGGCGGCCGCAGGGCTGACCGCGTTTGCACTCGAGGCCATGCCGCGCACCACGCGCGCGCAGAGCATGGACGTGCTGTCCAGCCAGGCCAACATCGCCGGCTACAAAGCCGTGATGCTGGCGGCCAACCACTACCAGCGCCTGTTTCCGATGCTCATGACCGCAGCGGGCACCATCAAGGCCGCGCGGGTCGTGGTGCTGGGCGTGGGGGTGGCGGGCCTGCAAGCCATCGCCACCGCCAAGCGACTGGGCGCGGTGATCGAGGCGTCCGACGTGCGGCCAGCGGTCAAAGAGCAGGTCGAGTCGCTGGGGGCCAAATTTATCGATGTGCCCTACGAGACCGACGAGGAGCGCGAATGCGCACAAGGCGTCGGCGGCTATGCACGCCCCATGCCGCAGAGCTGGCTCGAGCGCCAAAAGGCCGAGGTCGCCAAGCGCGTGGCGCAGGCTGACGTGGTCATCTCTACCGCGCTCATCCCTGGCCGCCCCGCCCCAACGCTGGTCACCGAAGACATGGTACGCAGCATGAAGCCGGGCTCGGTCATCGTGGATATCGCCGCGGGTCGCGGTCCGGTCGGTCCGCACGGGCAACCCGGGGGCAACTGCCCGTTGACCGTGCCCGACCAAGTGGTCACCGTGCATGGCGTGACCATCATCGGACACACCAACCTGCCCGCGCTGGTGGCCGCCGACAGCTCGGCGCTGTACGCGCGCAACGTGCTGGATTTCCTCAAGCTCATCTGTCCCAAGGACGCCACGGCCGTGCAGGTGCCGCTGGAGGACGACATCGTCAGCGCCTGCCTCGTCACGCAAGGCGGCGAGGTCAAGCGTCGCGCTTGAATGCGGCGTCGTGCCCGATCACTCCACCGTTCGAGGTTTGCCATGGAAGCCATCTCCCCCGTCGTCTTCAACCTCATCATCTTCGTGCTGGCCATCTACGTGGGCTACCACGTGGTGTGGAACGTCACCCCTGCGCTGCACACCCCGCTCATGGCGGTGACCAACGCCATCTCGGCCATCGTGATCGTGGGTGCCATGCTGGCCGCGGCGCTCACCGAAAGCCCGCTGGCCAAGACCATGGGCGTGCTGGCGGTGGCGCTGGCGGCGGTCAACGTGTTCGGTGGTTTTTTGGTCACCCGGCGCATGTTGGAGATGTTCAAGAAAAAAGAGCGCAAAGCACCCGCTGCCGGTGAAGGAGCCGCCCAATGAGCATGAACCTCGTCGTTTTGCTGTACCTGGTGGCCAGCGTCTGCTTCATCCAGGCGCTCAAGGGGCTGAGTCACCCCACCACCTCCATCCGTGGCAACGTCTTCGGCATGGTCGGCATGGCCATTGCCATCGTGACCACCATGGGCCTGATCACCACCCTGGCCGAGCGCATGGCGCTGGACGAAGCCATGGGGCTGGCCTGGGTGGCGCTGGGACTGGTCGCGGGTGGCACGGCGGGCGCCATCATGGCCCGCCGGGTCGAGATGACCAAAATGCCGGAGCTGGTGGCCTTCATGCACAGCATGGTCGGCCTGGCCGCGGTGTGCATCGCCATCGCGGTGGTGGTCGAGCCGTGGGCGTTCGACCTCGCGGCCAAGGGCGGCGACATCCCCGTCGGCAACAAGGTCGAGCTGTTCCTGGGCTCGGCCATCGGCGCCATCACCTTCAGCGGCTCGGTCATCGCGTTTGGCAAGCTGTCGGGCAAGGTCAAATTCCGGCTCTTTCGCGGCGCGCCGGTGGTGTTTCCCGGCCAGCATCTGCTCAACCTGGTGCTGGGGCTGGTCATCATCGCGCTGGGCGTGGTGTTTGCGCTCACCGGCAATGGGACCGCGTTCGCGGTGCTGACGGCGCTGAGTTTCGTGTTGGGCGTGCTCATCATCATCCCCATCGGCGGGGCGGACATGCCGGTGGTGGTGTCCATGCTCAACAGCTACTCCGGCTGGGCGGCGGCGGGTATTGGCTTTTCGCTCAACAACCCCATGCTCATCATCGCGGGCTCGCTGGTGGGCAGCTCGGGCGCGATCCTGAGCTACATCATGTGCAAGGCGATGAACCGCTCGTTCATCAACGTCATCCTGGGTGGCTTTGGCGGGGATGCCGCGAGTGGCGCACAGGCCGACCAGCCCCAGCGTACCGTGCGCAGCGGCAGTGCCGACGATGCGGCGTTCATCCTGTCCAACGCCGAGAGCGTCATCATCGTGCCCGGCTACGGCCTGGCGGTGGCGCGCGCGCAGCACGCGGTCAAGGAGCTGGCGCAAAAGCTCACCGAAAAAGGCATCAGCGTCAAGTTCGCCATCCACCCCGTGGCCGGGCGCATGCCGGGCCACATGAACGTGCTGCTGGCCGAGGCCGAGATCCCGTACGACCAGGTGTTCGAGATGGAGGACATCAACGCCGAATTCGGCCAGACCGACGTCGCGGTCATCCTGGGCGCCAACGACGTGGTCAACCCGGCCGCGCTGCAAAAAGGCAGCCCCATCTACGGCATGCCCATCCTGGAGGCGTACAAAGCACGCACCGTCATCGTCAACAAGCGCTCCATGGCCGCGGGCTACGCCGGCCTGGACAACGAGCTGTTCTACATGGACAAGACGATGATGGTGTTCGGCGACGCCAAGAAGGTGGTGGAGGACATCGTCAAGGCGATCGAGTGAGGGGGCGGTGGGCGAGGCGACTCAATACCCGGCTTCTTTTTGATGCCGGACCGCGAGAATGGCAATGTACTGCGCGTCGAAGTGATAAAGAGCGACGTAGCCACTGCTGCCGAAGTCGATCAGCCATTCCCGAAACGCCGGGTGCATGTCCTCCACCGGGCGGCCGAGGTGCGGCTGCTGGGCCAAAACCTCGACCCCCGCTCGTATCGCCGCTACCGCGCGTTGCGTGGC
>DYIC01000016.1:11598-21779 GCA_020723845.1 Hydrogenophaga sp. | reverse complement strand
TCGCCCGCTTCCAACTTCGCCAGCCAGGCATCGGCCTCTTCTGCCGTCAGGTGCAGGCCGGTGTGCTGATAGTCGTCCCAGGCACGTAGGGCATCCTGCTTGAATGTCTCCCGTCTTTCTTCACGCGGGCAGCATCTCTCCCCCTCCAACCAGCGAACGATCGTTCGGAAAAACCCCAATATAGCGTTCTCGTCGGGGCTTTTTGGGGAATAATGCCCGTAGCCGTCAGCCTGGCGTCAGGCCGCAGAGCCGCGGCTGACTCTGTTCATCGACTGGAGACACCCCCATGACCACCGTGACCGCTGCCGACAAACCTTGGCTCCAACAGTACCCCGAGGGCGTGCCCGCGACCATCGACCCCGGCCAGTACCGGTCGCTGGTGGCGTTGATGGAAGAGAGCTTTGCCAAGTACGCCGACCGGCCCGCGTACAGTTTTCTGGGCAAGGAGTGGACGTACCGCGAGATTGACGAGGCCTCGCGCGCGTTTGCCGGGTATTTGCAGAGCCTGGGCCTGCAGCGCGGTGATCGCGTGGCGGTGATGATGCCCAACGTGCCGCAATACCCCATTGCGGTGGCCGCCATCCTGCGCGCGGGCTACATCCTGGTCAACGTCAACCCGCTCTATACCGCGCGTGAGCTGGAGCACCAGCTCAAGGACAGCGGTGCCAAGGCCATCGTCATCATCGAAAACTTCGCCCACACGCTGCAGCAGTGCATCGCCAACACGCCAGTGCAGCACGTGGTGCTGGCCGCGATGGGCGATCTGTTGGGCGTCAAGGGCGTGATCGTCAACCTGGTGGTGCGGCACGTCAAAAAGCTGGTGCCGCCGTTCGAGCTGCCGCAGGCGGTGCGATTCAACGACGCGCTGGCGCGTGGCCGACGCGCCGGCTTCAAGCCGGTCGAGGTGGGGCCCGACGACGTGGCGGTGCTGCAGTACACGGGCGGCACGACCGGGGTGAGCAAGGGCGCGGTGCTGCTGCACCGCAACCTGATCGCCAATGTGCTGCAGTCCGAGGCGTGGGAGGCGCCGGCGCGCAAGACCATTCCTCCCCACGAACAGCCCACCGCTGTCTGCGCACTGCCGCTCTATCACATCTTTGCCTTCACGGTCAACATGATGTTGGGCATGCGCACCGGCGGCAAGACCATTCTCATCCCCAACCCGCGCGACATCCCGGCGGTGCTCAAGGAGCTGCGCAACCACACGTTCCACAGCTTTCCGGCGGTCAACACCCTGTTCAACGCGCTGCTCAACCATCCGGACTTTGACACCGTCAACTGGCGCAACCTGCGCGTCTCGCTGGGTGGGGGCATGGCGGTGCAAGCGGCGGTGGCCAAGCGTTGGCTGGAGCGCACCGGCTGCCCGATCTGTGAAGGCTACGGCTTGAGCGAAACCAGCCCGTCGGCCTGCTGTAACCCGGTCACGGTCAAAGAGTTTTCAGGCACGATCGGGGTGCCCATCCCCAGCACCGAGCTCAAGTGTATCGACGACAACGGCAACGAGGTGCCGATGGGCACCCCGGGCGAAATCGCCATCCGTGGTCCGCAGGTGATGGCGGGTTACTGGCAGCGCCCGGATGAAACGGCCAAGGTCATGACGGCGGACGGGTGGTTCCGCACCGGTGACATCGGCGTCATGGACGAGCGCGGCTACTTCAGAATTGTCGACCGCAAGAAGGACATGATCCTGGTGTCGGGCTTCAACGTCTACCCCAACGAGATCGAGGACGTGGTGGCGCAGTGCGACGGCGTGCTGGAGTGCGCGGTGGTGGGCATCCCCGATGAGCACTCGGGCGAGGCAGTCAAGCTGGTCGTGGTCAAGAAAGACCCGGCGCTGACCGAGGCGCACATCCGCGAGTTCTGTGAAGCGCGCCTGACGGGCTACAAGCGCCCTAAGGTGATCGAGTTCCGCACCGAGTTGCCCAAGACGCCCGTGGGCAAGATTTTGCGGCGAGAATTGCGGGACAAAAAGTAACGTTGTCCCGGAGGTGGTCGCATGGCCCGTGTCGCCGTCATCAGTGCCGTTCACGAAGAGTTGGCCGAAATCCTGCAGCTCATGCCCGACGAGCGCAAGGTGACGGTGGCGGGGCGCGAGTTCTGGCAAGGCCATCTGCAGGGCCACGAAGTGGTGGCCGTGCTCAGCGGTATCGGCAAGGTGGCGGCGGCGACGACGGCTACGGTGTTGCACGAGCGCTTCGCGCCGCAATACATCTTGTTCACTGGCGTGGCCGGCGGCTTGGCGCTGGGGGCCGAGGTGGGCGACGTCGTGGTGGGCACGCGCTACCTGCAGCACGACTTGAGTGCGGCGCCGCTGTTTCCGCGCTGGGAGGTGCCGGGCACCGGCAAGATGCACTTCGACGCCGATTTGGTGCTGGCGCAGGTGCTGGAAGAAGCCGCGCGCGACGCGGTGACGTGGCTGCCCAAGCTGGTCAGTGAGGAGACGCTGCGCGCACTGGGGCTGCACCGGCCCACGGTACACCGCGGTTTGATCATCAGTGGCGACCGCTTCATCACCAGCGCGGCCGAGTCGCAGGCGTTGCGCGAGGCGCTGCCCGAGGCGCTGGCAGTGGACATGGAAAGCGCTGCCGTGGCCCAGGTGTGCTGGGACTATGGCACACCGTTTGGCGCCGTGCGCACGCTGTCCGACCGTGCCGACGACGAGGCGCACGTGGACTTCCAGGCCTTCATGCGCGACGTGGCCCGCCACTACAGCGCGCGCATCGTGCGCAAGGCGCTCAATCTGTTGTAAGGCAGTTGGGGCGCATGGCACGAGCCTTCGATTACAGACCGTGCGTACCACTTCAACCATCGCCACCAAGCTCGTCTACGCCGGTTTGTGGTTACTGCTGGCCGTGACGGCCTCCATTGGCGTAACGCTGTGGGTTACGTGGCAACTCGAAGGCGGGGCGGCTGCTGTCAATGAGGCTGGTCGCTTGCGGATGCAAGTCTGGCGGCTCGACGCGGCACGTGGCGCGTCCTTGCCAGCGGCACAGCGTGCCGATCTGGTGGCGGAATTCGAGGCGAGCTTGCGGCGGCTGCGCCTGGGGGATCCGCAGCGGCCGCTTGCGGTGCCGTGGACCCCGAGTATTCGGGAGCGATTCTCTGCCGTTGAGACCACCTGGAACCGGCAACGCCACCTCTGGTATCCCGAAGGGGGTCTCGATCCCTCCGGTGCCGCGAATGCGTTTGGCGCGGCGGCATCCTTGGTGGCGGAAATCGACGCCTGGGTGCTTGACATCGAAGCCGAGCTGGCGCGCTTGACACGCATTCTGAACCTCCTGCAGTTCGTGATGATCGGTCTGGCCGTGACCGGTGCCGTCTTCATGCTCTACACCGGCCAGCGCTATGTGATGCAGCCTTTGACGCGGCTGGCAAGGGCGATGACCGATCTACAAAAGGGCGCCTTCGGCACACGTGTGGTGGCCACCAGCAATGACGAGTTTGGGCAACTGGCCGTGGGTTTCAACCAGATGGCAGCCACCTTGCAAGCACTGTACGGTCAGCTGGAGGCGCGCGTGGCTGAGAAGACGCGCGAGCTGGAGAGCAAGCGCGCCAACCTACAGGCGCTCTACGAAATGAGCGAATTCTTGAGCGACGCCGAATCGCTGCAGGAGCTCTCCCAAGGTTTCGTGCAGCGTTTGCGTGAACGGATGGGGGCTGATTCGGTCGTTCTACGCTGGGCCGATGAGACCCTACATGGGTATCTGTTGTTGGCCGAAGATCAGGCGCCGCGCGAAATCGTGGCCAGCGAACAGGTATTGCCCTGTGGTTTGTGCGAATGTGGTCGCGCGCACATCGATCAGCGCACGCGCGTAATTCCACTGCAGCGTGCCGAGACCGCCATGGCCGTCAACTGCGCCAACCTGGGTTTGCGTACCTTGGTGAGCGTTCCCGTGCGGCTACAGCATCGGGTCATGGGTGAGATCAACCTTTTTTACCGCCAGACGGTGGCATTGCACGACGGTGAGCGTGAGCTGCTCGATGCGCTGGCGGGGCAGCTGGCCAATGCGGTCCAGCGTCTGCGCGCACAAGCATTGGAGCGCGAAGCCGCCGTTGCTCAGGAGCGGACGTTTCTGGCGCGCGAACTACACGATTCGATTGCCCAATCGCTGGCGTTTTTGAAGATACAGGTGCAGCTGCTGCAAAGTGCATTGCGCCGGGGGGATATCGGTGGCGCCCAGGCGAATGTGGCCGAACTGGAGACCGGGCTGCAGGAGAGCTTGGCCGACGTACGCGAACTGCTGCTGCACTTTCGCACCCGTGCCCACGGCGGCGATATCGTCACCGCGCTTCAGGAGACGGCGACGAAATTTCAGCATCAAACCGGGTTGCCAGCACAGGTCGAAACACATGGCAACGCGGTGGATTTGCCTCCCGACGTACAAATTCAAGTGTTGCATGTGGTTCAAGAAGCCTTGTCCAACGTGCGCAAGCATGCCCAGGCGCGACAGGTGGTGGTCCAGGTGTACAAGGGGGCGCCATGGCGCTTCGTCGTGCGCGATGACGGCCAGGGGTTCAGCGCCCAGGCCCCAGTCGGTGCAACGCACGTCGGGTTGCGCATCATGCATGAGCGTGCCGCAACGATCGGTGGACGGCTGCACGTGTGGTCGACGCCGGGGCAAGGCACCGTGGTGGAGCTTACCGTGCCCGCCGATGCGGCGGTGCGTGACGAACGCGCGCCCCCATCGACACGGATGGCAGAGACCGTAGCCGATCCAAAAGTTCAAAACGATGAGACCGATTCGCCTACTGTTGGTGGATGACCACCCCTTGTTTCGACGCGGGTTGGTCGCGTTGCTGGGCCAGTCGCCGCGGTTGCACGTGTGTGGCGAGGCTGGTTCGGTGGGAGAAGCGCTGCGCTGGCTGCGAGACGGGGATGCGGACGTCATTTTGCTCGACAACCATTTGCCGGGTGTGCGTGGCGTCGATGCCGTCGCTGCCCTGCGCGAAGCTGCTCCCCACACCAGTATCCTGATGCTCACGGTTAGTGAAGACGCAGCCGATCTGGCCACGGCGTTGCGTGCCGGTGCGGCGGGATACTTACTGAAAACGACGGAACTCGACCAGCTGTGTGAGGCCGTCGAGCGGGTGGTGGCGGGGGACTCCGTCATCAGCCCGCCGATGCTGAACAAACTCGTCACCTTGATGCGTCAGGGTGAAAACGCGGACACCTCTGCGACTGCAGTGGACCGCCCGCACACGCGCGAAGCGTCAAACACACAGCCAGCGGCAACACCGCAAGTGCAAACGCTGGCTCTAGCACCCACCCCTGTGCCGGCATCGTCGTCGCCAGTGGAGGGGCTGTCCGAACGCGAGCGTGAAATCTTGGTACTCATCGCCCGTGGACAAAGCAATAAAATGATTGCGCGCTCACTCGACATTGCCGAGACCACCGTCAAGATCCACGTGCAGCACATCCTGCGCAAGTTGGGCGTGAGCACGCGTGTCCAGGCTGCGGTGGTAGCAGTCAACTCGGGTTTGGGGTAAGCCCGAATTCCCTACGCGCTGACCCCATCCCAAGTAGGTACGGCATAGGCGACGATGCCGTAGTGGCGACCGTAGCGTTGACGCACCGTCTCCAGCAGCGTTTGTGCGGTAGACGCGTCGCACAACACCTCGAACCGTACGTTGTTCGACAACAGCAGCCGATCGTCGCGCAGGCCGCGGTTGCCGCGCCCCCTGACTTCGGCCACGGTGTAGCCCGATGCCCCGGCCTGCATGATCGTGTCGCGCAGCAAGGGCTCCAGTTCCGCCTCGGCAATGATGACGACCACCACGCCATGGTGCGGCCAGGGATGTGCGGTGGGGGTACTCATGCCATCATCCGATAAAAGGCCTGCGTCATGGCCAGGTACAGCGGAACTCCCGCGACCACATTGAACGGAAACGTCACGCCCAGTGACGCGCCCATCGACAGCGCGGGATTGGCCTCTGGAATGGCGATACGCATGGCCGCCGGTGCCGCGATATACGAGGCACTCGCGTACAGTACCGCCAACAAAAAGGTATTACCCACGGGTAGCGCCAGCAGCCAACCCACCAGTACGCCCCCGGCAGCGGAGACCACCGGCATCAGGATACCAAAGCCGACCAAAAATGGCCCGACCCGGCGCAGGTCACCGAGGCGGGCAGCCGTGGTGACGCCCATGCCCAGCAGAAACAGTGCCAGAAATCCTTTGAACAGATCCTCGAAAAACGGCACCAGCGCAGCTCCGCCTTGGCGCCCCCAAATCCAGCCGATCGCCAATGCACCCAGCAGCAGCACGATCGCCTTGCCCGTGAGCACTTCGTGAGCCAAGCGACGCCAGTCGGCGTCGGCCCTGAGACCCTTGGCCAGCAGCACGCCCACGATCAACGCCGGAAATTCCAGAAAAACCAGGAAGACCGACATATAACCATCGTAGTCCAGCCCTTGGCGGCCCAGGTACGATGCGCCCACGGCAAACGTCACCACCGACACCGAGCCATAGTGTGCCGAGATCGACGCCGCATCGGGGTGGGGCAGCCGCCCCAGACGCAACAGCACCTGGTAGGCCAGCAATGGCGTGGCGGCGCTGGCCACGACAATGACCAGCGTGGGCACGATGAGATCGATGACCTCGCGGCTGGCCAGCTCGAAGCCGCCCTTGAGTCCGATGGCAATCAGCAAATAGATCGTCAGCGTGTCGTACAGCCCGCTGGAGAGTTTCAGGTCCGAACGCAGCATCCCCGCCAGCAGGCCCAATACGAAGAAACCCACCACCGGATCGACGGCCGCCATGACTCAAGTCCCCTGCTGTGCCGGCTGCACTTTTTTCAAAACGTCGAAACGGCGCACCTCGGTCAGGTACATCCAGATCAACGACACCCACACCACCCCGTACAGCAGCATGAAGGCGCTGGAGCGAATGCCGGTCAAATCGAGCAAAGCGCCGAACATGATCGGCAAGACAAACCCGCCCAGGCCACCGGCCAAGCCGACGATGCCCGAGATGGTGCCGATATTCTGGGGGTACTCATCGGAGATGTACTTGAACACGCTGGCCTTACCGATGGCCCAGGCGATGCCAAGGGCGAACATCAGCACCGTGAATACATAGACGTTCAAACCGATATGAAACGTCGCTGGGCCATTGACGGTCAGGATCGTGAACTCGGTTTGCGGGTAGCTCAGCAAGAACAGACAGATCCAGCTCACCCACAGTACCCACCAAGTGACGGCATGTGCACCGAACTTGTCCGACAACCAACCGCCAATGGCACGCAAGACACCGCCGGGCAACGAAAAGGCGGCCGCCAGCAGCGCAGCGATGCGAATGTCCAGCCCATATTCGCCCACGTAGTACTGCACCATCCACAGTGAGAGCGCCACATAGCCGCCGAAGACGATGCTGTAGTACTGGCAGTACTTGAGGACCGTGGGGTCCTTCAGGGCCTTGAGCTGATCGACGAAACGCGTGTTGGCCGGCACCAGGTGAGCCGGATCGTGGTAGCTGAACAGCCAAAACAAAATGACCGTGCCCAGCATGACAGCGGCATATACCTGCGGCACCATGGTCCAACCGAATGCCACCAACAGGGCCGGGGCGACGAATTTGTTGACGGCTGCTCCGGCATTGCCGGCTCCGAAGATGCCCATGGCCAACCCTTGCCGGTGCTTGGGAAACCAACGTGCCACATAGGGGGTTCCCACCGAGAACGAGCCCCCGGCGAGCCCGACGAACAGGCCGATCACGAGGAAGTGCCAAAACTCCGTCGCATAGGCCATGAGCCAGATCGCTGGCACGGTCAAGGCCATCAACAGCGCGAATACGATGCGGCCGCCGTACTTATCGGTCCAGATGCCCAGCGGTACGCGCACCAGTGAGCCGGTCAGCACTGGAGTGGCCGTCAACAGCCCGAACTGTGTGGCGTTCAGCCCCAGCTCTTTTTTGAGCGGGATGCCGATGACGCCAAACATCATCCAGACCATGAAACAAACGGTGAAGGCCAGGGTGCTGACGATCAGCACCGACCAGGCCTTGCGGTTCGTTGATGCCGAGGGGGAATTCATGGTGCCCAACCTCCTGTGCTTCGTGAATGGGTTGCGTGTCACTGTAGAGATGCCCGTCGCCCAGCGCCATCCGCCAGACGGTGGAGCCGGGCACGCCATTCGGACGATGTCCGGCGTCTGCGGCGTGTGCGGCGAACGTGACGCGAGGGCGGAGCATCGTTCTTTTGGCGCGCCGCACCCCTCCCATTGGTGGATGGTCGTCCCACCCCGTGCGCGGCACAGTGCAGGGCATACCGATGCACAACACCACGAGGAGTGAACGATGAGCGTCTCCAAGACCGGTGCGCCCCCGCACGCGGTGGCCACCCGAGACGGCACCTGGTTACAGCGCTGGGAGCCGGAAAACGAAACCTTTTGGCGTAACGGGGGGGCCGCCCTGGCTTGGCGTACCCTGGCCATCACAACCGCCTGCCTGACCATGGCGTTCATGGCCTGGTTCCTGGTGTCGGCCTTGGTGGTGCGGCTGCCTCAAATCGGCTTCAAGTTCACCGCCACCCAGCTCTTCTGGCTGGCCGCCATGCCAGGACTGGCGGGCGGCACCCTGCGCCTGGTGCACATGTTTCTGACCCCGATGTACGGCACGCGTCATGTGGTGAGCTTGTCCACACTGTCGCTGCTCATCCCCCTGGTGGGGTGGTTTTTCGCGGTGCAGGACACCTCCACCCCCTATTGGGTGCTGATGACTCTGGCATTTCTCGCCGGACTCGGCGGGGGCAACTTCTCCAGCTTCATGCCCTCCACCAGCCTGTTTTTTCCGAAGCGGCTGCAAGGCACGGCGTTGGCGATTCAGGCCGGCATCGGCAACTTTGGTGTGTCCATCGTGCAGTTCGTCACACCGTGGGTGATCAGTTTTCCCTTGTTGGCGGGTGCCACCTGGATGGGGTCGAGCCAGACGATGGTCAAGGCGGGCGTAACCAGTCAAGTGTGGCTGCAGAACGCCCCCGCAGTGATGATTCCCTTGGTGGCGGTCTTTGGTTTGACGGCGTGGTTGTTCCTGAAATCGGTGCCGGTCAAAGCCAATTTCGCCGAGCAACTCGACATCTTTCGTTCGCGCCACACGTGGTCGATGACGTCGCTCTACATCATGACGTTCGGCGCCTTTTCGGGGCTGTCGGCGACGTTTCCTCTCCTCATCAAGCAAATCTACGGTCAGTTTCCAGGCGCTCCCGACCCCTTGGCATGGGCGTTTTGGGGGCCGTTGGTCGGTTCGGCCTCGCGCGTCTTGGCGGGACCGCTGTCGGACAAGCTCGGCGGCGCTCGCGTGACGCACTGGGCGGGCTTGGGCATGCTCGGTGCCGCCCTTTGGGTGACGACCCTGACACAGCCGACCGGCTTGGATAGTTTTCCGCTGTTCGTGGCCGGCATGTTGACGCTGTTCTTCTTTGCCGGTGTCGGCAACGCCTCGACCTTCAAGCAAATGCCCATGCTGTTTCCGCCGCGTCAAGCGGGTGGGGTGATCGGCTTTACCGCGGCGGTGGGCGCCTATGGCCCGTTCCTGTTCGGGATGCTGTTCGCCTGGGCATTTGCCACCTTCCAGGCGGCCACCCCCGTGTTCTGGGGGCTGGCTGGTTTCTTTGCCTTCAACGTCGCGCTCAATTGGTGGATGTATGCCCGCCGTGGCGCCGCCAATCCTTGCTGACTCACGCACAACCTGGAGCACACCGATGAGCCACTTTCTCGATCGTCTGACATATTTCACACTGCCGCGGCAAAGCTTCGCCGACGGACACGGCGTGACTACGGCCGAAGACCGCAGCTGGGAGGCGGCTTACCGAGACCGCTGGGCGCACGACAAAATCGTGCGCAGCACCCACGGCGTGAACTGCACCGGATCGTGTTCATGGAAGATCTACGTCAAGGGCGGCATCGTGACGTGGGAAACCCAGCAGACCGACTACCCGCGCACCCGTGCCGATCTGCCCAATCACGAGCCGCGCGGCTGTGCGCGCGGCGCCAGCTACAGTTGGTATTTGTATAGCGCCAACCGCATCAAATACCCCATGGTGCGCGGTGCGCTGCTCAAGCACTGGCGCGCCGCGCTCGCGGTGGCCAAGAGCCCGGTCGATGCCTGGGCCAGTCTGGTCGAAGACGCCGACAAGCGACGCGAGTGGCAAACCCAGCGCGGCTTGGGCGGCTTCGTGCGCAGCAC
>DYIC01000016.1:0-11498 GCA_020723845.1 Hydrogenophaga sp. | reverse complement strand
GTGCCGCAAACGCGCACTCCCGATGCGCACTTCTTCACCGAGGTGCGCTACAAGGGCGCCAAGACGGTGGCGATCACCCCCGACTACGCCGAAATCTCCAAGCTGTGCGATCTGTGGCTGCACCCCAAACAGGGCACCGACGCGGCCCTGGCCATGGCAATGGGGCACGTCGTCCTGCGCGAATTCCACGTCGAGCGGCGCAGCGCCTACTTCGATGACTACGTGCGCCGCTACACCGACTTGCCCCTGCTGGTATTGCTGCAGGAGCAAACCCTGCCCGACGGTCGCCGGGCCTTGGTGCCGGCGCGCTACCTGCGGGCCAGTGACTTCAACGGCAAGCTCGGTCAGGACAACAACCCCGAATGGAAGACGGTGGCGCTGGACGAGACGGACAAAATCGTTCTGCCCAACGGATCGATCGGCTTTCGCTGGGGGCCGGAGGGACGCAGCGATTTGGGCAAGTGGAACCTGGAAAGCAAGGAAGCCCTGCACGGCCGCGAGGTCCGCCTCAAGCTCAGTGTCATGGAGGGTGACGGTGCCGAATACGACGTCGGTCAAGTGGCCTTCCCGTATTTTGGCGGGGTACACAACCCGCACTTCACGGCCAACCCGCAGGGCAGCGATGTGCTGCTGCGCACCGTGCCCATGCGCCGCATCACGCTGGGCAAAGCGGGCGAGCAACGCCACGCGCTCGTGGCCACGGTGTTCGATCTGACGCTGGCGCACTACGGCGTGCCACGCGGGTTGCCCGGCGATACCGGTGCCGCTTCGTACGACGACGACCTGCCCTACACGCCCGCTTGGCAAGAGCGCATCACCGGTGTGCCGCGTGAGCAGGCCATTGCCGTGGCGCGCCAGTTCGCCGACAACGCCGACAAGACCCACGGCAAGTCCATGGTGATCATCGGCGCGGCGATGAATCACTGGTACCACAGCGACATGAACTACCGCGGCATCATCAACCTATTGATGATGTGCGGCTGCATCGGTCAAAGTGGCGGAGGCTGGGCGCACTATGTGGGGCAAGAGAAGCTGCGTCCACAATCGGGTTGGACGCCGCTGGCCTTCGCGCTGGACTGGGTGCGGCCACCGCGGCATCAAAACAGCACCAGTTTCTTCTATGTGCACACCGACCAATGGCGCTATGAACGCCTGCAGGTCGACGAAATCCTGTCGCCGCTGACCGAACGCACGCAGTGGCAAGGTGCGTTCATCGATTACAACGTGCGCTCGGCGCGCATGGGCTGGCTGCCGGCCAACCCGCAGTTGCAGACCAATCCGCTGCAGGTGGCCCGCGATGCGGCCGCGCAGGGAATGGATCCCAAGGACTACGTGGCGCAGGGGCTGCGCACCGGCAAGCTGCGCATGGCCTGGGAGGACCCGGATCACCCGGACAACTGGCCGCGCAACCTGTTCGTCTGGCGCTCCAACCTACTCGGCTCCAGTGGAAAGGGGCACGAGTACTTCTTGAAGCATCTGCTGGGCACCACGCATGGTGTGCAAGGGGGCGAGCTGTCGGATCCCGCTGCACGCCCGCGGGAGGTCGTCTGGCGTGACCAGGCCCCGGAGGGCAAGCTGGATCTGTTGGTGACGCTGGACTTTCGCATGAGTACGACTTGTCTGTACTCGGACATCGTGCTGCCGACGGCGAGCTGGTACGAGAAGAACGACCTCAACACCAGCGACATGCACCCCTTCATCCATCCGTTGTCGGCGGCGGTCGATCCCGTTTGGGAGAGCCGCAGCGACTGGGAGATCTTCAAGGGGTTTGCCAAGGCATTCAGCGAGGCTTCCCAGGGACACCTGGGGGTGGAGAAGGAGGTCGTTTTGCTGCCCCTGCTGCACGACACACCGGCGGAGCTGGCGCAGCCTTTCGATGTGGGCGACTGGAAGCGTGGCGAATGCGAGCTGGTGCCGGGCAAGACGGCCCCCCAGATCCAAGTCGTCGAGCGCGATTACCCCAACACCTACGCGCGCTTCACGGCCTTGGGCCCGCTGATGGACAAACTGGGCAACGGCGGCAAAGGCATGGCGTGGCCGACGCAGGAGGAGGTGCGCCAGCTTGCCGAACTCAACGGTGCCGTACAGGCCGACGGCCCGACCCAGGGCCGCCCGCGCATCGACACCGATATCGACGCTTGCGAGGTGGTGCTGCAACTGGCGCCCGAAACCAACGGCCATGTGGCGGTGAAGGCGTGGGAGGCGCTGTCCAGGGTGACCGGGCGCGACCACACCCACCTGGCGCTGCATCGGGAGGACGAGAAGATTCGGTTCCGCGACATCCAGGCACAGCCGCGCAAGATCATCAGCTCGCCGATTTGGTCGGGGCTGGAGAGCGAAAAGGTCTCCTACAACGCCGGCTATACCAATGTACACGAGCTCATCCCATGGCGCACCCTCACCGGTCGGCAGCAGTTCTATCTGGATCATCCGTGGATGACGGCCTTTGGTGAAAACTTCAGCAGTTACCGCCCGCCGGTGGATATGAAGGCGGTGGATGAGCTGATCGCTCGTAAGCCCAACGGCCATCCAGAGATCTTGCTCAATTTCATCACCCCACACCAAAAGTGGGGCATCCACAGCACCTACAGCGACAACCTGCTGATGCTGACGCTCAACCGTGGCGGGCCGGTCATCTGGTTGTCGGAGGAGGATGCGCGCCGCGCCGGCATCGAAGACAACGATTGGGTAGAACTGTTCAATGTCAACGGCGCCATCGCTGCGCGCGCGGTCGTCAGCCAGCGCGTCATGCCCGGCATGACCCTGATGTACCACGCGCAGGAGAAGATCATCAACACACCGGGCGCGGAGATCACCGGCACGCGCGGCGGCATCCATAACTCGGTCACACGCGTGGTCGTCAAACCGACGCACATGATCGGCGGCTACGCGCAATTCAGCTACGGCTTCAACTACTACGGAACGATTGGCACCAACCGCGACGAATTCGTGATCGTGCGCAAGATGCGCCGCATCGACTGGCTCGATGGCGAGCGGCGCGACAGCGTGCAGGCTTGAAGCGCCGCTTCCGTGCAACGTATCCAGGAGAGACCCGCCATGAAAGTACGCGCCCAAATCGCGATGGTGCTCAACCTCGACAAATGCATCGGCTGCCACACCTGTTCGGTGACGTGCAAAAACGTCTGGACCAACCGCCCGGGGGTGGAATACGCCTGGTTCAACAACGTCGAAAACAAGCCGGGCATCGGCTACCCCAAGGAATGGGAAAACCAGGATCGCTGGAACGGCGGATGGAAACGTCGCCCGGATGGTTCCATCGTTCCTCGTCAGGGCGGCAAATGGTCGTTGCTGATGAAGATCTTCAGCAATCCCAACCTGCCACAAATCGACGACTACTACGAGCCGTTTACCTTCGACTACGAGCATCTGCACCATGCACCGTCGTCGAAGGCCGCGCCCACCGCGCGCCCGCGCAGCCTGATCACCGGCCA
The DNA here is from genome assembly GCA_020723845.1 of Hydrogenophaga sp. Classification (GTDB taxonomy): domain Bacteria; phylum Pseudomonadota; class Gammaproteobacteria; order Burkholderiales; family Burkholderiaceae_C; genus Tepidimonas. The sequence goes on along the minus strand of DYIC01000016.1, from coordinate 8,046 downwards.
GCGCATGGACAAGATCGAGTGGGGGCCGAACTGGGAGGAGATTTTGGGGGGCGAGTTCGCCAAGCGCAGCAAGGATGCCAATCTGCGCGACTTCGATCAGGTACAGAAGGACATGCTTGGTCAGTTCGAAAATACCTTCCTGATGTACCTGCCGCGGTTGTGCGAGCACTGCCTCAACCCCGCCTGCGTGGCCTCCTGTCCCTCGGGCTCCATTTACAAGCGCGAAGAAGACGGCATCGTCTTGATCGACCAGGACAAGTGCCGCGGCTGGCGCATGTGTGTCTCGGGCTGCCCGTACAAGAAGATTTACTACAACTGGCAAAGCGGCAAGGCCGAAAAGTGCGTCTTTTGCTATCCGCGCATCGAGGCCGGCCAGCCCACCGTGTGTTCCGAAACCTGCGTCGGTCGTATCCGCTATCTGGGGGTCATGCTCTATGACGCCGACCGTATCGCCGAAGCGGCCAGTGTCGAAAACGAACGCGACCTCTACCGCGCGCAGCTCGATATCTTCCTCGATCCGAGCGACCCCAAGGTGATCGCACAGGCGCGCGCCGATGGGGTGCCCGAGGCCTGGCTGGAGGCGGCGCGCAAGAGCCCGGTCTACAAGATGGCCATCGACTGGAAGGTGGCGCTGCCGTTGCATCCAGAGTACCGCACGCTGCCGATGGTGTGGTACGTGCCGCCGCTGTCGCCGATCTCGGCGGCGGCCAACGCGGGCCACATCGGCACGCATGGTGAACTGCCCGATGTCGAGCAATTGCGCATCCCGGTGCAGTACCTGGCCAACCTTCTGACCGCTGGTGATACGCGACCAGTGGTACTGGCGCTGCGGCGTATGTTGGCCATGCGGGCCTATCAACGCGCCAAGCACGTCGAGGGTGTGGAAAACCGTCGCGTCCTGACCGAAGCCGACCTCACGGTTGCGCAGGTCGAAGAGATGTACCGCATCATGGCCATTGCCAATTACGAGGATCGTTTCGTCATTCCCAGCACACACCGCGAGTATGCCGAAGACGCATTCGACCTGCGCGGCAGCTGCGGCTTTTCGTTTGGCAACGGTTGCTCCGAAGGGCAGACCGAAGTCAGCCTGTTTGGTGGCCAGCGCAAGCGCACCATTCCCATCAAGGTCGAGGCTTGAGGCCTCGCGCGACCCCAGGAGGACCGATTCATGCGATCCCCCCGCCTAACCCATACCCTACGCGCACTGGCGTTTTTGCTGCGCTATCCGGATCAGGAAGTACGCGCGCTGGCTCCCCAGGCGTTGCAGGCGCTGGCGGCAGAGGGCGCGGTGCCGCCCGAGTCGCTGCAGCGGCTGCAGGCCCTGGTGGCCGACTGGCAGCGCCTCGACGGCTATCAGGTCGAGGCCGCGTATGTGGACACCTTCGACCGCGGGCGCAGCACCTCGCTGCACCTGTTCGAACACGTGCATGGTGACTCGCGCGATCGCGGCCCGGCGATGATCGATTTACTGCAGACCTACGAGGCTGCTGGGCTGAGTCTGCGCCAGGGCGAATTACCCGACTATCTACCGGTGTTGATGGAATTTGCCTCGACGCAACCGACCGAGGTGGCGCGCAGTCTGGTTGGCGAAGTGGCGCACATCGTCAATCGGATCGCCGGTGCCCTGCAACGGCGCCGCAGTCCCTATGCCGACGTGCTCATCGCGCTGCTGTTGGCATGTGGCCAGCGTGTCGAGCCGGTCGAGCCGGAGGAAGAGGAGCCAGCCGTGGATGCCAGCTGGGCCGAGCCACAGGCCTTCGGTGCTTGTCCCACGGCGGCGGCCTCGGGCAGCGAACGGCCCGTGCATTTCGTTCGGCAGCGCAGCGCAGCCCCTGCCCAAATCGACTGATCCCTGTTTCGTGGAGACCGCCATGAATGCACTCAATACCTTTTTCTTCAGTGTCTACCCGTATATCTGCCTGACGGTGTTTTTGCTCGGCAGCCTGTTGCGCTTCGATCGTGACCAGTACACCTGGAAGAGCGACTCGTCGCAACTGTTGCGTGCCGCGCAGCTGCGCTGGGGCAGCAATTTGTTCCACATCGGCATACTGTTTCTGTTTTTCGGGCATACGGTTGGCATGCTCACGCCCCACTTCGTCTATGAGCCCTTCATGAGCGCCGGCGCCAAGCAGGTGCTGGCCATGGTATCGGGCGGGGTGTTCGGGGTACTGGGCTTCGTCGGTGTGTCGCTGCTGTTGCATCGTCGGCTGACCGATCCGCGCATCCGTGCCACCTCACGCACCAGCGATATCATGCTACTGTGGTTGCTGTGGGCGCAGTTCGCACTCGGCTTGGCCACCATTCCCTTTTCGGCCCAGCATCTGGACGGCAGCGTGATGCTGGTGCTGGCAGAGTGGGCCCAGCGCATCGTGACCTTCCGCCCTGGTACTGCCGAGCTGATGGCCGACATCGGCTGGGTGTTCAAAGCCCACATGGTGTTGGGCATGACCATCTTTCTGATTTTTCCGTTCACCCGGCTGGTGCACGTTTGGAGCGGGTTTGCCTCTGTGGCCTATGTCTGGCGGCCGTATCAGATCGTGCGTAGCCGCCGGCTGAGCAGCACCGCAGCGGGGCGTTGAGATGAACCTGCCCCCATCATCCGTGAACGCCTCGACGCAGCGGTCGGCCGAGTCTGATGCGTCGATTCCAGCCGTCAATGGCGTTGCGCTCCTGCGCCCCGGCGAGAGCGTCGAGGACGATGCGCTGCGCGAGCGTGCCTGGGCCGAATTGTTGCGGCAACGCGCGGTGGCGCGTGGGCTGCTTGCACCCAACGCGTCACCTTGGGCCCCGACGCTGGGTGCGCCGGAGCATGCAGCCATCGAGCGCTTGCTGGAGCTCGATGTGGTGACGCCGGTGCCCACCGAGCAGGAGTGCCGACGTCACTATGAAGCGCACCGGGCCCGCTTCACACGCGGCCAGCGCTTGCATGTCAAACACATCCTGTTTGCGGTCACACCGCGGGTGGACGTGCATGCGCTGGCGCGACGCGCCGAGCAGGCGTTGTTGGAATTGTTGCGCCCCCAGACGCCGCCCGAGCGTTTCGAAACCATGGCCCGCGAGCTGTCGAATTGCCCCAGCGGCGCGCAAGGCGGCGACTTGGGGTGGTTGGAGCCGGGCGACTGTGCTCCCGAGCTTGCCAACGAGCTGTTCTACCAACAGGATTCGCAGCTCGGCCTGGGGATCCATCCGCGACTGATTCGCACCCGTTTCGGGCTGCACATCGTGAAGGTGGTTGGCCGACGCGCCGGGGTCACGCCGCCCTTTGAGGAGGTGCGTGAGCGCATCGAGCGTGACTTGAACTTGCGCGCGCGCACCGTCGCCCTACGCCACTATTTGATCCGTTTAGCGCAGGAGGCGGATGTCAGAGGCGTCGATCTCGGTGTCAAAGACGGCGGCTTGTTGCAGTGACAACGGAGTAGACCATGGACGGCGCGCGGGAAGTGCCAGACAACTCGAACGAGCAGACGGTGCGCGACGGCGTGCCGCCGCCAGCGCACCGCTGGTTGGCCGACAGCGGTTTGCGGCCGCTGCGTCTGGCCGGGCGTACCTTGTTGCCCGTCGTGCAAGGGGGGATGGGCGTCGGTATCTCGGCCGGCGGCTTGGCTGGCACGGTGGCGTCATGGGGGGCGGTGGGCACCATTTCATCGGTGGATTTGCGTCGCCTCCATCCGGACTTGATGGCGGCCACCGCGGCGCTGGACACCCGTGACCCCAGCACGCGGGCGCGCATCGACCGCGCCAACCGACAGGCGCTTGATCGTGAAATCCGTCGGGCGCGTGCGCTCAGTCAGGGGTACGGCTTGATCGCCGTCAACATCATGCGCGCACTGTCGGCCTACGCGGATTATGTGGAACAGGCGCTGGACAGCGGTGCCGATGCCCTGGTCGTCGGGGCCGGTCTACCGCTCGATCTGCCCGAGTTGGCGCAGGATCATCCGCGGGTGGCGCTGATACCGATCCTCTCCGACGCACGCGGGGTGCAGGTGGTGGTGCGGCGTTGGATGAAGCGCGCGCGGCTGCCCGATGCCATCGTGCTGGAACACCCCCGGCTGGCCGGCGGACACTTGGGGGCAGCGAAGGTAGCGGATTTGAACGATCGGCGTTTCGACTTCGACGTCGTCGTGCCCGAAGTCCAGGCCTTTTTGGCCCGCGAGGGTATCGAGCGCGATATCCCCTTGATCGTAGCCGGCGGTATTTCGAGTCACGGCGACATCCAGCGCCTACAGGCGCTCGGAGCAGCGGCAGTGCAGCTCGGCACTGCGTTTGCGGTGACCGCTGAGTGCGACGCCGCCGAGGCGTTCAAGCGTGTGCTGGCAACGGCGCAGCCGCAAGATCTGGTCGAATTCACCAGCGTGGCCGGGTTGCCGGCGCGCGCGGTGCGTACCCCATGGTTGGATAAATACCTGCGGCTGCAAGGGCGTTTGCAGGCCATGGCCCACCCCAAGCGGCGCTGCAATATGGGTTTCGACTGTCTGGCACGGTGTGGTTTGCGCGATGGTGTGGCCGACATGGGTCAGTTTTGCATCGACCAACAACTGGGTCACGCCTTGGAAGGCGACGTGCAGCGCGGGTTGTTTTTTCGGGGTGCTGGGCGCTTGCCGTTTGGAGAAGCGATTCGACCAGTGCAGGATTTGCTGCGCTGGCTACTGGGCCAACCAGTGCCTGGAGCCGGGGGAGCGTGAGGGTGCGCGTGAATACCAAGGTTTCGCCCCATTCGCCGTTGCGTCCGGACGCTGCCGCGTGGCACGGACGCTGGCTGTTGGCCGCTCCCCACCGCTTGGGGTTTGCCGCGGCAATGGCGGTGTTGCTGTCGGCGTCCGTGTGGTGGAGCTGGATATTGATGCAGCGTGTGTGGCCGCTGGCACCGCCGCCGCTGGCACTGGCCCCGATTTTGGTGCACGGCGTCGTCATGACGCTGGGCTTCATGCCGCTGTTCGTGGCCGGCTTCACGTTTACCGCCGGTCCCAAATGGTTGGCCATGCCACCGCTGCCGGCTCAGGCCCTGCTTGGCCCCGTGGTGTTGCAGCTGGTCGGCTGGGTGGCGTGGCTGATCGGCGCGCACAGCGGCGTTGTGTGGGCGCTGCTCGGGTTGCTCGCCGCCGCGACGGGACAGGCATGGCAGATGGTCCGTTTTACCGGGCTGTGCTGGCGCAGTCGTGTGACCGATCGCTGGCATGCCGCCATCATTGCCGCGGCCGGCTGGTCGGGTGTGGCGCACCTGCTGGCGTTGGCCGGCGCCGTGTGGGCACAGGATATCGCGTTGGCCCTGCTGCTGGTGCGCACCGCGGTGTGGCTGTGCCTGGTGCCCACATTCGTCGCGGCCTTGCACCGGTTGGTGCCGTTTTTTACCTCCAACGCGTTGCCCATGGTCGAGCTGTGGCGTCCGTGGTGGGTATTGATCGTGCTGTTGACGGCGGCGGCGGTAGAGGCCCTGTTCGAGGTGGGGGCAGGATGGCGTGAAGGCGGTCCACCGCGAGCGTTGATGCTGGGGCGCGGGCTGTTCGAACTGGTGGTGGGGGCCATCGTGCTGTGGTTGGCCTTGGTGTGGGGCCTGGTGCAGGCACTGAGCATCCGGTTACTGGCCATGCTGCACTTGGGCGTGCTGTGGCTTGGCTTGGCGTTTTGTTTACTGGGCGCCTCTCAACTGCTGGGTTTGCGTCAAGGGTGGCCGCTGCTCGGCTTGGGTGCCTGGCACGCGCTGACGATGGGTTTTTTGGGCTCCATTCTGTACGCCATGGTCACGCGCGTGTCGTGCGGCCATGGTGGGCGCAAGCTGCTGGCCGATCAGGCCACTTGGTGGGGGTTTTGGGCGCTGCAGGCAGCGGTGCTGCTGCGGGTGTCATCGGCGCTGTGGCCGAATGAGTCAGCGGCGTTGGCATTGACGGCCGCCGTGTGGCTGCTGGCCATCGTGCCGTGGGGGCTGCGCCTGTTGTCATGGTACGGACGCCCCCGTCCGGACGGCCGTCCGGGGTGAGCCACGGTGCCCAATTCAGCCGCAACCCAAGGATGAGGACCATGAAGTGTGCCGGCGATGGGGTCGCAGATGGTGCGACGCTGCTCACCATGCCAACGACCGGGGCGAGTGCAGCGTGGGCGCAGGAGTGGATTGCACGACGTCAAACGATCTTGCCCAAGCGCTTGGGCCCCCCCGGCCCCGATGAAGCGCAACAGCAAGCCCTGCTGCGGGCAGCGGCAGCCGCCCCTGATCACGGTCAACTGGTGCCGTGGCGTTTCATCGATATTCCCGCCACGGCGCGCGCAGCCCTCGGGGAAATCTTTGTCCGCGCCCTGAGTGAACGCGATCCCAGCGCCACACCGCAGCAGCTGCAGCAGGCGCGCGAAAAGGCGCGCCGCGCCCCCTTGTTGTGGTTGCTGGTGGTCAATGCCAATCCCGCGCTCACTACAGAGGCGTCCGTTCCCGTGCGCGAGCGCATTCTCAGCGCCGGCTGTGCGGTACAAAATGTGCTGCTGCTGGCCACCGCCATGGGGTACGGATCGGCCCTGACCAGTGGCAAGGCGCTCGACGCCACGCTGTTGCGCGACGCGTTTGCATTGAACGAATACGAACTGCCGGTGTGTTTTCTGAGTATCGGCACCGTTACGCAGGCGCGACCGGTGCGGTCACGCCCCGAGCCTGCGCGTTTTTATTCCATTTGGATGCCCCCTGCAGATCTGGAGATCACGGTATGAATCACGGTTCATGGTCACCATCGAAGGGGCCGCAAGCGGATCACGAGCAACCGTTCGAGTGGCTGCGCGCCTGCCACGACCGGGTCGAGCGCATGCTGGAGCTGTTGCAGCGCTTACAGGACCACGTGGCACGACACGGCGCCGACGAACAAGGGGCGCAGGCGGCGCAGCAGGTGCTGCGCTATTTCGATCTGGCCGCACCGCAGCACCACGAAGACGAGGAGCGTCATGTTTTTCCGCGTCTGCTCGAACGCGGGGATGATCGGCTGCGGGGCCTCGTGCAGAGACTGCAGAGTGACCACACGGCGATGGCTGCCGACTGGAGCCGGGTGCGGCAGGCATTGCTGCGCTTGCAGGCAGCGCAGGGTGATGCGGCGTGGCGTTGGACGGATGACGAACGCGCCGTGCTGGCACGCTTTGCCCTGCGCTACGAGGGTCACATCGCAGCCGAAGAAGGCGAAGTGTTCGCGATGGCCGAGCACCTCATGACGCCGGCGCAGCGGGTCGAGATGAGCGAGGACATGATGCGGCGGCGCGCCATTGGCAGCAGCCGCGGCGTGACCTGAGGCGCGGTCTTGCGCTCATCCCGATTCCCGTCCCGCGTCCCGCAGCCGCGCCGCAGCAGCCTCAGGCCGCCTCGAAACGGGGGAACAGTACGTTGTTTTCCAGGTGGATATGCTGCATCAGATCATCGACGAACTGCTGCAGGGTGCGATACAGGGCACGCCATGTGTGGCAGGCGTCTTCAGGCAGCGTCAAGTCATGGGTCAACTCGTGCAGACGGCGCAATTGCGCGGCGTGCATGTCGTGCTCCTGGCGCATGACGCCGATGGGAAAGCGCGCCATGGGTGAGCCGCCGGCCGCCAGCAGTGGAAACAGGACCTGCTCTTCTTTTTCCATGTGGGCCAGCAATTCGGCTTGCATGGTCTGCAAATGCTGCGCCAGTCCGGCCGGCACGAGGGCATGCCCCGCGTGGACGGCTTCCACTTTGTTGGCCAATCGGATCAGCTCTGGCAATTGCTGTCGGTGAACCTCGTGGTAGCGTTGCAGGATGTGTTCGATCAGGTCGGTCGGCTCGGCAGGCGCCACGGCGGTGTGCATACCGGTTGCCAGACGCTGCAGTTCTTCGATGACGCGGGCGGGATCCGTGTCGCGTTGCGCACAGGCTTCGCGCAGGCTGCGTTGGCCACCGCAGCAAAAATCGATCCGATAGCGCCGCAGGATGTCGGTGGCACCGGGCAGCCGTGCGGCAATCTCGCCGACGGTGCAGTGGTCGAGGTCGAGGTCGAGGGGCATCGTGGTCGTCATGGTGCACAAAAAGTGTATATGGAATGCATATTATGAACCTTTTAGCCA
>DYIC01000088.1 GCA_020723845.1 Hydrogenophaga sp. | reverse complement strand
CTGGTGGTCGAGGATGAGCCCTCGATCGCGGAATTGATCGCGGTCAACCTGCGGCACAACGGATTCACGCCGATCGTGGTGTTCGACGCCGACGCAGCGGTGCGCGAGGTCGAAGCGGTGTTACCCGACGTGATTCTGCTCGACTGGATGCTGCCCGGCGGCAGCGGGGTGCAGCTGGCACGCCAGTGGCGAACCCTCGAGCGCACGAAGACCGTCCCCATCATCATGTTGACGGCGCGCTCGGAGGAGTCCGACAAGGTCCAGGGACTCGATGCCGGCGCGGATGACTACGTTACCAAGCCATTTTCCACCCAGGAGCTGCTGGCCCGCATTCGCGCCGTCCTGCGTCGGCGGGCACCGGAAGCCGTCAACGACACGGTTCAGGCCGGTGGTTTGCTGCTCGATGCGGCAGCGCACCGCGTGTCGTTCGAGGGCCGCGAGCTCAAGGTCGGCCCCACGGAGTTTCGGCTGCTGCATTTTTTGATGAAGCACCCCGAGCGGGTGCACACGCGAGCGGCGCTACTCGATCGCATTTGGGGCGACCATGTCTTCATCGAAGAGCGCACCGTTGACGTGCACATCAAGCGTCTGCGCGAGGCCCTGGGGGCGGCCGGGGCGATGATCGAAACCGTGCGCGGCGCGGGATACCGGTTTTCGCCTCGGGCCATCGAGTCGGTGACCGACGGCGTGCGCACCGCGTGATCCGTGCTGCGCCATTCGGCGGGATGGCGCAGGGGTTCGTCATAATGTCCCCATCATGACGCGACGTGCGCTCGAACTGCTGGTCTCGACCGCGGTGCCCGCAGCGGTGGCTTTGTGGTGGCCCGGTGGCGGCACGTGGGGCGTGCTGGGGGCGCTGGGGGGGGCGTTGGTCTGGCTGGCGTGGGACGAGCGGCGTGCCCAGCGGGTGTTGGCTTGGTTGCGTGAGCCGTCGGTCTCTCGGTTGCCCGACGTGGGGCCGTGGTGGGGTGAGCTGGTGGAGCGCACGCGCCGCGCGCTCAAGGCGGCCAACCGCAAAGCGCGCAAGGCCAATGCGCGTTTGCAGGAATTTCTACTTGCCATCCAAGCGTCGCCCAATGGTGTCGTGCTGCTCAGCAAGGAAGGCACCATCGAGTGGTGCAATCTGACCGCGGGCGAGCATCTGGGCTTCGACGCCAAGCGCGATCTGGGCCAGCGCATCCGCAACCTGGTGCGCGACCCGACATTCATTGCCTATTTGAACCAGCGTGATTTCACCCGTGCGGTCGAGATCGACGGTCGCCACGCCCGCCCAGGGCACCCCCAGCGCATCTCGGTACAGATATTCCCGTACGCCAAAGGGCGTCGGCTGTTGCTCACGCGCGACATCACCACCATTGAGCTCGCCGAAGCGATGCGGCGTGACTTCGTGGCCAACGTCTCGCACGAGATCCGCAGCCCGCTGACCGTGATCTCTGGCTTCATCGAGACCCTGCAAACCTTGCCCCTGCAGGAGGACGAGCGGCGCCATTATCTGGCGCTTATGCAGCAGCATGCGCAGCGCATGCAAACCTTGGTCGACGATCTGTTGACCCTGTCGCGACTGGAGGGTAGCCCCGCGCCCGATGACTCGCAATGGGTGGACGTGGCCGACCTGTTGGACGAGGCGTTTGCCCAAGCGCAGGCGCTCGCTGGCGTGCTGCACGCCGGACGCCAGCAGCTGGCGCGGGTGCCGGGACCGGCGGCCGAAGTGGCGGGGGCGCGCAGCGAACTGCTCAGCGCCTTGGGTAATCTGCTCAGCAATGCGGTGCGCTACACCCCGGCCGACGGGCGGGTCGAAGCGGGCTGGCGGCTGTTGGGTGAAGGTGATCTTGAGTTTTTCGTCACCGACAACGGCCCCGGCATCGCCGCCGAACATCTGCCGCGCCTGACCGAGCGGTTTTACCGGGTCGACCGCAGCCGTTCGCGCGACAGCGGTGGCACGGGGCTCGGACTGGCCATCGTCAAGCACGTCGCCCAGCGACACGGAGGCCAGCTGCTCATCGACAGCACGGTTGGCGTGGGCTCCACTTTTCGGCTGCGCTTGCCACCAGCCCGCGTGCGGGCCCGGGATCTTGGCTGACGTTCAGCGCCGCTCGAATACCAGCCACCGCTCGCGGTTTTCGCGCAGGCGGGGCACCTCCGTGCGCAGCCGCCAATCGGCGATGTCGATGACTTGCACCAGTGAAGGGTAGTCGCGGGGGTTGACCACCAGCAGGCTGCAGCGCTGCCCGCCGGGTTGCCCAGCGCGCCGCACCTCGAGTCCGCCGTGATGCTGCAAACCGGCGATACGGGCCGCATCCAGCCCGTGCACAAGCACGCAGTCGCCAGCGGGCACCAGCGCGGCGATGCGCTGCGACACCGGGGCCTGGCCCATGCCATGGTTGAGCATCGGCAACCATAGGGTCATGAGCAGCAGCCAGTTGAGGACGGATCCTGCGGCCGAGAGCACGACGCTCTTCCAAAGGGCTGGGCGATGGTGCCCCAGCCGCCATACCACCACGCCCAACCAGGCCAGTGTGGCCGTCAGGGCAGGCAGCCACAGGGCCCAGTGCGTGGTGGGCTCGAAGCCCGGCAGCAGGCGCGCGACGTTAGCGGCTGGCTTCGGCGGCACGCCCGTGTGCACCGCAATCCAGATGATCCAGATGATGAGCGCGGCGCCCGTGAAAAAAAGCACCGCGAACCAATCGATCAGCGCGCTGACGCCGCGGCGCAGCGTCGGCAGGGCAAAGGCGGCCAAGCTGGCCAACGGCGGCAGGGCCAGCAGCAGCGTTCGGTCGTCTCCCGCGTCGAGCCAAGTTGCCACCAGCACGATGACCACCAGGGTCGCGGGCCAGCCGATGTGCGGCTCGCGCCAACGGCCGCGCCATCGCCACAACGCCCACAGGGCAAACGCGGCCGCGGGCCACAAGAACCACCCCAACAATCGTCCGTAGCTGAGCCAAGTCGCCGGCGTTGTCCAAACCTCCCAGCGCACAGCCGTCCATTCCCCTGTGCGGCCTGCGGCGTTGGCCAGCACCCATGCCGCGGCCAGGGCCGATAGGGTGCCAAGCGCCGCGCCCCAGCGAACGGCGCGCCCGAGCGGGGTTCGGCGCCACCACAGCAGGGCGGCGGCGCTGATAGCCAACAGCACCCATGGGGCACCCGACAGCGCCAATCCCCACGCCGCTAGCCACCACCACGCCAGCACCCGCGCGGCGTGACCAGTGCCGGGGGTGTCGTCGATCGCCAGACCGCGCACCACGGCGTAGTGCAGCAGCGCGACAAAGGCCAACTGGGCTGCGGCGGGCGTAACCTCGTGCGCGGGCAGGGCCAGCCCCAAGGTGGCCACCAGCGCCAGCAGCGCGCCGTCGGCCAGTGCGCGGGCGTAATCGGTCGGCCGCGCCTCACCGCCAAACGCCAGCGCCACGGGTTGTGCTGCGGGCTGGCGCGCGAGCCGGTACGTGGCGTACCACGTCGCGGCCAAGGTGCCGAGCAGCAGGGCCACGAATGGCACGCGTGCCGCCAGCTCGGCGGGCAGCGGTAACGATTGCATGGCCAGTGCCCCCAGCCAATAGGGCAGCCACGCCAGGGGCGAGGCCGGCTCGCCCAGTACCTGCGGTGTCCACCACGGGCCGCCGCGCACCATGTCGATCATGACCGCGAATGCCGCCAGATCGTCGGTGCGCCAGGGATCGCGCCCCAGAAAGCCCGGCAGCACGTAGATGGCGATCAGCAGCCACGGGACCCAGCGCGGCAGGCGCCGGGCAGCCTGTTCGGTGACGAGAGCAGGGGTGGATTGCAGCACGTTGGGTGATGGCGGCAAGGGCTGGCGACAGGCGTTAGCCTACACGGGGCAGGCAA
>DYIC01000015.1 GCA_020723845.1 Hydrogenophaga sp. | reverse complement strand
CCAAAAAGGTTTGGGAGAGGTGGTGGTCTGCATCGTCTGTTTCCGGATATGAACAATACCGGGTTGAGTATAGGGGCGGGTTTGGGGAAAGACAAGGGGCGGTGCGACAATACCCTTCCATGACGACCCGCGACTCTCTGACCCTCACCCGACCCGACGACTGGCATGTGCACCTGCGTGACGGTGCGGCGCTGGCCACGACCGTGCCGCACACGGCCGCGCAGTTCGGGCGTGCCATCGTCATGCCCAACCTCAAGCCGCCGGTGACCACGGCGGCGCAGGCGCGGGCGTATCGCGAGCGCATCCTCGCCGCCGTGCCACCAGGGGTGTCGTTCGAGCCGCTCATGACGCTGTACCTGACCGACCATCTGCCGCCGGACGAGATCGCGCGCGCGCGCGAAGCCGGCGTGGTGGCCTGCAAGCTGTACCCGGCTGGCGCCACCACCCACAGTGACGCGGGCGTGACGGACATCCGCAAGACCTACCGCACGCTGGAGGCGATGCAGCGCGAGGGGCTGCTGCTGCTCATCCACGGCGAGGTCACGGATGGCGAGATCGACATCTTCGACCGCGAGGCGGTGTTCATCGAGCGTGTGCTCGAGCCGTTGCGACGCGATTTTCCAGGCCTCAAGATCGTGCTGGAGCACATCACCACACGCGAGGCGGCACAGTACGTGGCCGACGGCGGGCCGAATCTGGCCGCCACGATCACCGCGCATCACCTGCTCTACAACCGCAACGCCTTGTTCACGGGGGGCATTCGGCCCCACTATTACTGTTTGCCCGTGCTCAAGCGCGAGATACACCGCCAGGCGCTGGTGGCGGCAGCCACCAGTGGCTCGCCGCGCTTCTTTCTGGGCACCGACAGCGCCCCGCACGCGGCGCACCTGAAGGAGCACGCGGTGGGTTGCGCGGGCTGCTACACCGCGCCCGCCGCCCTGGAGCTGTATGCGCAGGCGTTCGAGGCCGCGGGGGCCTTGGATAAGCTGGAGGGTTTTGCGAGCTGGTACGGGCCGGATTTCTACGGCCTGCCGCGCAACCGCGGCACGCTCACGCTGCGGCGTGAGCCGTGGGTCGTGCCGCAGGGCTACCCGTTGGGGGACGCCGTGGTCAAGCCCCTGCGCGCGGGCGAGACGCTCGCTTGGCGCGTCGTGCCCGCGGCCTGAGCGGGGGCCGCCCGCGCCACGGGCACAAGGAGGCGCCGATGCGACTGTTGAGCTGGAACGTGCAGTGGTTTTGCGGCATGGATGGCCGCGTGGACGTGGCCCGCGTGCTCGCGCACGTGCTGGCGTGGGGGCAGCAGCCCGATGTGATCGCCCTGCAGGAGGTGGCGCAGGGATACCCGGGTCTGGTGGGCCACGACGGCGCCGACCAGTTGGCGCAGGTGCGGGCGGCGCTGCCGGGGTATGAGGTGTTTTACGCCCCGGCGCTGGACGAATGGCGCCCCGGGTTGGCGCAGCGTCAGCGCTTTGGCAACTTGATCGCCACCCGCCTGCCCGTTTGGCGCGTGCAGCATGTGGCGCTGCCGTACCCGGCCGACCCGTGCGTGCCCTCGATGCCGCGCGTACTGGCGGCGCTGACGGTGCAAGCCCCCTGGGGGCCGCTGCGTGTGGGCAGCACCCACCTGGCGTATTACAGCCTGCGTCAGCGCACGGCGCAGGCGCGCGCCCTGCTGGCCTGGCAGCAGGAGGCCGCCGAGCTGGCGGCCCATCCCCCCATCCTGGGCGAGGAGCGCGCGGATACCCCTTTCCAGACGCGCCCGCACGCGGCGGATGCGGTGCTGATGGGCGACTTCAACGCGGCCCCGGACGATCCGGCGTATGGCGTGCTGACGGGCGCTGTCAGTCCCGTTGGCCAGCCCCTGTGGTGGGACGCCTGGCGGCTGTGTCGGCCTGAGACCGCGCAGCCGCCCACTTTTCGCGTGCACGAGGATGGTGTCCATCCGGTGACGTGCGACTACGCGTTCGTCAGCGCCGGCCTGCGCGCGCGCGTCATGCGCGTGCAGATCGATTCTGCTACCCTGTGGTCAGATCATCAGCCGTTGCTGGTGGAACTTCGGGGCGCCGACGGAATCGCAGGCCACGCCCACGGTTGAAAACGGGTCGCCGTGGCCCCATCTCGATAGCACCGCAACCACCACCCCTGTTACGCTGACTGGAGATCCCATGAAACGCATTTTGCTGCTGGTTCTGACCAACCTCGCCGTCATGGCGGTGCTGTTGATCACCACCCGCATCCTCGGGGTGGATCGGTTCCTGACCGCCAACGGGCTGGATGTGACGGCGCTGGCCGTCTTCTCGCTGGTGATCGGCTTTGGTGGCGCGTTCATCTCGCTGCTCATCAGCAAGCCCATGGCCAAGTGGAGCACGGGCATGGTCATCATCGACCAGCCGCGCAACGCGGACGAGGCGTGGCTGCTGGCCACCGTGCGCAAACTCGCCGACAAGGCCGGCATCGGCATGCCCGAGGTCGGCATCTATGAGGGTGAGCCCAACGCGTTTGCCACGGGCGCGTTCAAGAACGACGCGCTGGTGGGTGTATCCACCGGGCTGCTGGCCAACATGACGCGCGAGGAAGTGGAAGCGGTGCTGGCGCACGAGGTGGCGCACATTGCCAACGGCGACATGGTGACCATGACGCTGATCCAAGGCGTGATGAACACGTTCGTGGTGTTCTTGAGCCGCGTCATCGGCTACGTGGTCGACAGCTTCTTGCGTCGCGGGGACAGCGAGTCCTCCGGCCCGGGGATCGGCTATCTGGTCACCAGCATCGTGATGGAGGTCGTGCTGGGGTTCCTGGCCGCCATCATCGTGGCGTGGTTCAGCCGCCAGCGTGAATTCCGCGCGGACGCGGGGGCGGCCATGCTGATGGGGCGCAAGCAGCCCATGATCAACGCACTGGCGCGCTTGGGTGGCTTGGAGCCCGGTGCGTTGCCGCAGGGGATGCAGGCACTGGGCATTACCGGCAGCCTCGGCAAGCTGTTCGCCACCCACCCGCCGATCGAGGAGCGCATCGCCGCCCTGCAGGCGTTGTGAGCGGCAGCAGGCCGACCCCACGTTGGGCGCCCAGAGATGGGCGCCCTTTCGTTTGGTGCACCGTCAACCGTAGGCGACGCCGGCGTGGACGGTGCGGTCGGGTGGCGGGGCAGGCACGCCGAGCAAGTCGCAGCCCAGTGCCTCGGCCACGCGGATGCCATCGACCGCGGCCGACAGAATGCCACCGGCGTAGCCGGCGCCTTCGCCTGCGGGGTACAGCCCGCGGGTGTTGAGGCTCTGGTAGTCGGCCCCGCGCGTGATGCGCAGCGGCGACGAGGTGCGCGTCTCGACCCCGGTCAGGACGGCGTCGGGGCGGTCGTAGCCCCGGATCTGGCGGCCAAACGCCGGCAGCGCCTCGCGCATGGCGGCCACCGCGTAGGCGGGCAGTACCGTCGCCAAATCGCCCGGGGTGACGCCGGGCCGGTACGAGGGCAGCACGTCGCCCCAGCCGCTGGAGGGGCGCCCGACCAAAAAGTCGCCGACTTGCTGGCCCGGGGCCCGATAGCCACCCCCGCCCGCATGGTAGGCGGCGCGCTCGAGTTGGCGCTGCAGCACGATGCCCGCCAGCGGATGGGTGACGCCGCGGCTGACGCAGTCCCGGGCTTGCGCGGCGTAGCGATCGCCGCGTTCGGCGCCGAACGCGGCGTGCCAGGCGTCGCGGTCACCCTGCGGGTAGTCGGCGGGCCCGATGCCCACGACCAACCCGGCGTTGGCGTTGCGCTCGGCGCGTGAATATTGGCTCATGCCGTTGGTGACGACGCGTTCGGGCTCGCTGGTGGCGGCCACGACCGTGCCGCCCGGACACATGCAAAAGCTGTAGACCGCGCGGCCGTTGGCGGCGTGGTGCACCAGCTTGTACGCCGCTGCGCCCAGCAGCGGGTGCCCGGCGTGTCGTCCCCAGCGCGCGCGGTCGATGAGGGATTGCGGGTGCTCGATGCGCACCCCGATCGAAAACGGCTTGGCCTCCAGAAAGACGCCGTGCAGGTGCAGCTGCTCGAAGGTGTCGCGCGCGCTGTGGCCCAGCGCCAGCAGCACGCGCTGCGCGGGTAGCGTGATCTCGCTGCCGTGCGCCAGATCGCGCACGCGCAACCCTTGCAGGTGCAGACGGCCATCGCTGTCGCGTTCCACGACGAAGTCCGTCACCTGCTGCTCGAAACGCACCTCGCCCCCCAACGCCACGATGCGTGCGCGCAACGCCTCGACCACTTTGACGAGCTTGAAGGTCCCGATGTGGGGATGGGCGTCGTAGAGGATTTCCGGCGGGGCACCGGCGTCGACGAAGGCGCGCATGACACGCCGGCCCAGGTGGCGGGGGTCTTTGATCTGGCTGTAGAGCTTGCCGTCGGAGAACAGTCCCGCACCGCCTTCGCCGAATTGCACGTTCGACGCCGGGTCGAGCACGCCACGCCGCCACAGACCCCAGGTGTCCTGGGTGCGCCGGCGCACTGGGCGGCCACGCTCGAGCACGAGCGGGCGCAACCCCATCTCGGCCAGCGTCAGCGCGGCGAAGATGCCGCACGGGCCAAACCCCACCACCACTGGCCGCTCGCCCGCTGACGGTACCCAGTCTTGCGCGGCACGGGCCGGCGGGTGCCACGCCATGTCCGGCGTGGGCTGTACGTGCGGGTGGCGCGCCAGGCGCTGCAGCAGCGTTGCTTCCTGGGCGGGGTCGGCCAGCGCCACGTCGACGATGTAGACCGCGCGCAGGGCGGCGCCGCGTGCGTCGAAGCTGCGCTTGTGCACCTGCAGCGCCGCAATGGCGCCGGGCGCGATGCCCAGCGTCTGCGCCGCCAGCGCGCGCAGGGCATCCAGCGGGTGGGGCGGCGGCGCACGGTCGGCGTCGGTCTCGGCGGGCGCATCGGCGGCCCGGCGCACTTCGACCGGCAGCGCCTCCAGCGGCAGTTTCAGTTCGGCGATACGGATCATGTCGGGTCCTCGGGGCCCGTGGTCATCGGGCAGCGGTGCCGATGATACGCGTGCAGCCAGCCCGGCGTTGCGGGATAATAGCGGTGTGAAGTCTGCCAGACCGTCGCTGGCGCAAGGCCCGCAAGGGCGCGCTGGAGGAACGTCCGGACTGCAAAGGGCAGCGTAGGAGGTAACGCCTCTCCACCGCGAGGTGCGGATCAGAGCCACAGAGACGAGCCGGTTCAGACCGGGGTGAAACGCGGCAATCTCTACGCGCAGCAACACCAAGTAGGCCAGCCTGGGGGCAACCCCTGCCCGTGGCCCGCGGGCCGTGCTGGCGGGTAGGTGGCATCGAGCCGACCGGGTGACCGGCGGCCCAGAGGAATGACGGTCACGCCGGGGGCAACCCCGGCGCACAGAATCCGGCGTATCGGCAGACTTCACCCATTTTCAGGGTTTCCGGGGCGCGCGGCGAGGCCCCGCAGCCGCTGCACGTGCGCCAGCAGCGAGCGCCGGGCCACCGGCCACAGCGACTCGGGCACGTCATCGTAGGCGTACCGCACCCACGTGTCCAGATCCCCGTCGGGGTATTGCGCCAGGACGCGCGCGATCTTGGCCTCGCGTTGCAGGCGGTGGGCGTGCAGTCGTTCGATGGCGCGCGCTGCGTCGCCCAACACGTGGCCGTGCGCGGGCAGGATGTAGCGGATGCGGAAGGTGTCGCAGGCGGCGCGCAGGCGCTGCAGCGACGCCAGGTAGGCATCCATGTTGCCATCGGGTGGGTCGATGACGGTGGTGCTGCCGTTGAGGATGTGGTCGCCGCTGAACAGCAGGCCGTCTTCTTCCAGCACCAGGCACAGGTGATTCGCTGCATGCCCGGGGGTGTGCAGCACGCGCAGGGTGTGTCGGTGGCTGCCATCCGGAGCGTGCAGCACGAGCGTTTCGCCGTCGGCCAGGGCACGTTCGGGCTGGAAACGGCTGTCGGGGCGCGTGGTCGGGGCGCTGGGCAACCCGAGCACCGCTGGCGCAGGCCGGCCCGCGGCGGTGCACAGCGCCTGCAGCGGGTAGGCGCCCGGTGCGTGATCAGGGTGCGAGTGGGTGCAGACGATGGCGCGGATGTCGCCCCCGGCGGCGTCGAACAGGCGTTGCAGGTGGGCCTCATCGTGGGGCCCCGGGTCGATGACGAGGAGGCCGGTCTCGGGCTCGCCGACCAGGTAGCTATTGGTGCCCGGGCCGGTCATGGTGCCCGGGTTGGGGGCGGTCAGGCGTTGCACGTGCCGCAGCAGGGCGACGGGGGCGTCGTGGCGCCAGTCCAGGTGGTGCTCGAGCTGGCCATCGGGGAAGGTCAGCTCCAGCTCGCCAAACGGGGGTTCGTGTTCCATGAAGCGCGCCTCGCGCCCCTGCCACCAGCCGGCACGCGGACAACTGACCCACTGCGGGCCGCCGTGCGCCGCGCAAGCCTCGAGCAAGGCGGCGCTGTCGGCGTGCCGCTGCAGGTATTGCAGCGTGCGCACCGTGGGATAGACCAGCGGGAAGTCGCCCGCCGCGTGCCGCTGCAGCGCCGCCTGTGGTGTGATCCAGACGGGCTCGAATTGCTCGTGGTCATCGGCCAGCGGTGTTTGGCCCGGTGGCATGGGGGCGACGAAAAACGGCACGTCGAAGCGAATCGGCAGGTCGCGGTCCGTGATCCAGTGCGCGAGCCACCACAGCTCGTCCAGCGCCAGCGTCAGCCCGCGGTTGTGGCATTGGGGTAGCAGCGGCTGGTGCCGTTGCAGGCGCGCGAGCGTGTCGGGGGATGCCCACCGACCGTGGGCGTCTCGTGCCAGCAAGATGCCCAGTTCCTCGAAGGTCTCGCGCACGGCGGCCAGCAATGCGGGGCGCACGGCCGCGTCCTGGTCGCGCCGCCAGGCCAGGGCGGGGTCGTCGATGGCCGCCCGGTCCGCCTCGTCGATCGCCCCGCCGGGGAAGACGTAGGCCCCTGGCGCGAAGCGGGCGCGCGCCGAGCGCCGGGTCATCAGTATTTCCAGCCCCTGCGGGCCATCGCGCACCAACAGCAAAGTGGAGGCCGGCCGCGGCTCGGCGGGCGGTGCGGGCGGACGCAGGCGCAGATGCGGTCGGACCATGGTGGGTGTCGAGTGTGACCGTTGGTAACAAAGCCGCGGGCAGGGTGGCCTTGCGCGCGAAGCTGGCGCACAATGGTAATGAATCGCGCCTTGGGGCGCGCAAGACAAGGAGACGGTGATGACGATTCGACGGACATTCATGCGCGGATCGATGGCGATGGCCGCGGCCAGTGCCGTGCTGCTGGCGGGCTGTGCCAATATGTCGGAAGAGCAAAAGTCCGGCACCGCTAAGGGCGCGATGATCGGCGCGGCGGCGGGGGCCGTGCTGGGCGCGGTGACCGACGGCAGCAAGGGCGCGGTGCGCGGGGCGGCGATCGGGGCCGGGGCCGGGGCGCTGGGCGGCTACGTCTGGTCCAGCCGCATGGAGCAGCAAAAGCGCGAGATGGAAGCCGCCACCGCGGGCACCGGCGTGGCCGTGACGCAGACGGCGGACAACCGGCTCAAGCTCGAGATCCCGAGCGACATTTCGTTCGACGTCGGCCGTGCTGACATCAAGCCCAACTTCCGCTCCGTGCTCGACACTTTTGCCGAGGGGCTCAAGCGCAACCCGGCGGCGCGCGTGACCATCGTCGGCCACACCGACAGCACGGGCAGCGACGCCATCAACAACCCGCTGTCGATCAATCGCGCGGCAGCCGTGCGCGACTACCTGGTCACGCGCGGGGTGGCGATCCAGCGCATCGCCATCGATGGGCGTGGCTCGCGCGAGCCGGTGGCCAGCAACGACACCGCCGAAGGCCGCGCGCGCAACCGCCGGGTGGAGATCTTCGTCGCGGAGCAGGCGAGTTGATGCGGGTGCCGTTTACCAAGATGCAGGGGGCGGGCAACGATTTCATCGTGCTTGACGAGACGCGCACGCGCTATCCCCTGAATGAAGCGCAGATCCGCTGGCTGGCCGACCGGCATTTCGGGGTCGGTGCCGACCAGATCCTGCGCGTGCGGCCCGCGCCGCACGCGGGCGTGGATTTCGAATACGTGATCCACAACGCCGACGGCGGTGAGGTGGAAAACTGCGGCAACGGCGCGCGCTGCTTTGCGCGCTATGTGCACGATGCCGGGCTGACGCAGGCCCGGTCGGTGCGGGTGCAGACCCGCGCCGGGGTGCTGACGCTGTTGCGTCAAGACGACGGGCGCGTGACAGTGGACATGGGCGCGCCCGTGTTCGAGCCGGCGCGCGTGCCGTTCGACACCGCAGGGCTCGTGCCACGGGCCGAAGGGGACTGGTGCCGCTGGCCGCTGACCCCACCGGACGGCGGCCCCGAGTGTTGGCTGGCCGTGTTGTCGATGGGCAACCCCCATGCCGTGCTGCGTGTCGACGACGTGGACAAGGCCCCGGTGGCGCAGTGGGGGCCGTGGATCGAGTCGCATCCGCGCTTCCCGCGCCGGGTCAACGCGGGTTTCGTGCAGGTGCTCGATCGCGGGCGCGCCCGGCTGCGCGTGTACGAGCGTGGCGCCGGCGAAACGCTGGCCTGCGGCACGGGGGCCTGTGCCGCGGTGGTGGCGGGTATTCGTCTGGGGTGGTTCGACGAGCGCGTGGACGTCGATTTGCCAGGAGGGCGCTTGACCATCGAGTGGCCGGCGCACCAGGGGCTGCACAGCACGGTGCGCATGACCGGTCCGGCCGAGCCGGTATTCAGCGGCGTGGTGGATGTGCCGGATAGCTGCTGATGCGCGACAATCCGCGTCAAGCCGCCTTGGCGCGGCGACCGCAGGAGACGCCCTTGAATCCCACCGCCCCGCTGCAACCGATCACCGAAGACGATATCGTCCAGTTTCTGGTCAACAGCCCCGATTTTTTCGAGCGGCATGCGGATGTGCTGGCCTCGGTGCAGCTGACCAGCCCGCACGCGGGCAGGGCCGTCAGCCTGTTGGAGCGCCAAGTCGAGATCCTGCGTGAGCGGCTGCGGCAGCTCGAGCTGCGCACGGCCGAGATGATCCGCCACGGACAGGACAACACCGCGCTGCTGCAGCGGCTGCACCGTTGGACGTGTGGGTTGCTCGCGGTCGACGCGCCCGACGCGTTGCCGGCGGCGGTGATCGAGGGCTTGCAGCGCGAGTTCGACGTGCCCATGGTGGCGCTCAAGGTTTGGGGCGTCGATGTGCCGTGGACGAATGCCCCGTTTGCCCAGGGCGTCAGTGACGACGCCCGCGCGTTCGCCTCGTCACTGCCGCAACCTTACTGCGGGGCCAATCCGGGTGTGGAGGCGGTGCAGTGGCTGCCCGATCCGGCGGCGGTGGCCTCGGTGGCGTTGCTGCCGCTGCGCCGCGCGGTACAGCAGCCCGCCTTTGGGCTACTGGTCTTGGGTTCGCCCGATGCACGGCGCTTCCAGGCCAGTGCCGGCACCGACTTTCTGGCGCGCATCGGCGAGCTGGCCGCAGTCGCCCTGGGCCGCCTGTTGCCCCCGGGAGATGGGGCCGATGGATGCAGTCGCTGACGACGCCGCGCGGGTGGCGGCATACCTGACCCATGTGCGGGTCGAAAAACGCTTGGCCGCGCGCACCGTGGCCCTGTACGAACGCCACCTGCAGGACTTGTGCCATCGCGCCCACGCGCAAGGGTTGACGCTGGGCGCCGTGCGCGCCTCGCATGTGCGGCGCTGGGTGGCGCAGCTGCACGCGGCGGGGCGCGCGCCACGCGGCATTGCGCTCGTGCTGTCGAGCTGGCGCGGTTTTTACGACTGGCTCGGCCGGCAGGGAGGCATCGCGCAGCATCCCTTGCAGGGCGTGCGCGCGCCCAAGGCGGCGCGTCCTTTGCCCAAGGCGTTGCCCGTGGAGGCGGCCCTGCAACTGGTGCAGGGCGCGCCGCCGCCCGCGCCCACCGCGTCGCCGCAGGCGCAGGCCGAGGCGCAGCGCGACCACGCCATGGTCGAACTGCTGTACGGCTGCGGCCTGCGCATCGGCGAGCTGCTCGGGCTCGATCTGCAGCCCGGGCGTGACGGTGGCGGCTGGATCGACCTGGCCGCGGGCGAGGTGCATGTCGTGGGCAAAGGCGGCAAGCGGCGCAGCGTGCCGATGGGCCCACCGGCCGTGGCGGCGTTGACGGCGTGGCTGCGGGTGCGCCCGACGTGGGTGCGTGGCACCGACCCTGGGGCGGTCTTTCTGGGCGCGCGTGGCGAGCGCTTGACGCCGCAAGTGGCGCGCCGCCGTTTGGCGGCTTGGAGTGCCCAGACGGGCGTGGGTGTGCACGTGCACCCGCACGTGCTGCGCCACAGCTTTGCCAGCCATGTGCTGCAGTCCAGCGGCGACCTGCGCGGGGTACAGGAGCTGCTCGGGCACGCCAGCATCGCCAGCACGCAGGTCTACACCCGGCTGGACTTTCAGCACCTGAGCCGCATCTACGAAGCGGCGCATCCGCGCGCGCGCCGAACGGCGCCGGCCCCCACCGAGCGGGGATGCGCCGAAACCCCTGCCAGGGGTGATGGTTCGGGAAACCCCGGGGTGTAGCCGGTTGGTATTTTGCGCCACAATCGTCGCGCTGGCTGGGGGTGCCCCCAGTCGATCGTTGGAGGCATAGATCATGACGTGGTTGTGGCGTTGGTTGACCGTCTTCGTCGTTTCGCTGACCCTGGCGTCAGCCGCCCGCGCGGCCGAGCCGATCAAGGTCGTGTACCACCTGAGCGAAGGCATCCCGCAAGCCTCGCGGGCGATTGGCAATATCCGCAACCACCTCGCGGCCGATCCCTCGGCCAAGATCGTCGTCGTCACGCATGGACTGGGCATCGACTTTCTGCTCGAGGGGGCAACCAACCAGCAAGACCAGCCGTTTGCCGGTGCGGTGGCGGACTTGGCCAACAAGGGGGTCGAGTTCCGCGTCTGCAACAACACGCTGGTGGCGCGCAAGATCGACGCGGCCAAGCTGCTGCCGGAGGCGAAGATCGTGCCCTCCGGCGTGGCCGAGGTGGCGAAGTTACAGGCACGCGAGGGCTTCGTGTATCTGCGTCCCTGAGCGGGGGCGGTGGGGGGGCGAACAGCTTCGATATAAGTGCATAAGCTCAGTAACCTTTGGCACTCCTGTGAACCAAGAGGAGTGCCATGCAAATCCACCGCGGTGGGTACCGCATCCGGGGGTTTTACCGGGTAGCGGCTCTGGGGCATCTTTGGGACATGACACCCAAAGATGCCCACAGACGCCTTGAAATTCTTCGTTTCTTCGACAAGCACGGACTGGCCGCGACCCGTGACGCCTTCGGTGTCTCGCGCCGCACCCTCTACCGCTGGAAAGCCGCCCTCAAAGCCCAAGGCGGCAACCCGGCTGCCCTGGCCGCACAATCCTGCGCTCCACGAAAGCGCAGGGTGCCCAAGACCGACCCGCGCCTGGTGAGCGAAATCCGGCGGCTACGCACCCTCCACCCCACCAAGGTCAAAGCCCAAGCCCTGGAGGTGCTGGCCTGCTCTACCCGCGAGCGCAGTCGCTTGCGGCATGCCCCGCTACATCGTCACCTTCATCGATCCAGTTTCACACTTTGCTTTTGCCGTGGGGCTACCCTCCAAGCACGCCCGGTACACCGCCCGCGCCCTCGAACGGGGCCTGTCCCTGCTGCCCCAGAGCCCCACGACGGTGCTGTCCGACAACGGCAGCGAGTTCGAAGCCGACTTCGCCCAGCTCCTTGAAGGAGCGCGGCGTCAAGCGCTGGTACACCTACCCCAAAACGCCCGGACGCCCGCCCACGCCGAGCGCTTCCATCGCACGATCCAGGAGTCCTTCGTGGACGACCACGAGGAGTTGCTCTTTACCGACCTCGCCCTCTTCAACCGCAAGCTCGCCGACTGGCTCGTCTTCTACAACGCTTCAGCGTCCGCACCACACCCTCGGCCAGCGTTCACCGCTATCCTTCTTCTTGCAACATCAACCCGAGTGCCAAAGGTACTGGACTCATATAAAAAGTTGACTGTTATTGCGCAGAAGTGTATATTTTGATCATGTCTCGCAAGATGGTCAGCATTCAAGAGGCCGCCGAGTTCGTGGGCGTGTCGCCGCAGACTCTGCGCCGCTGGGAGCGCGAAGGTCGGCTTTTGCCCGATGAACGCACGCCGGGTGGCCGGCGTCGCTACGACCTTGCGCGGCTTCGGCCAGAGCAATTCCGCGCAGCGGAAACGGCGCGGCGCACCATCGCCTACGCACGGGTCTCCAGCCACGACCAGAAAGACGACCTAGAGCGGCAAAAGCAGGTGCTCGAACGCTACTGCGCCCGCCAAGGCTGGACGTTCGAGGTCATTGCCGACCTGGGTTCCGGCATGAACTATCACAAGAAGGGCCTCAAGCGCCTGCTCGATGCAATCATCGACGGGCAGGTCGGGCGCTTGGTCATCACGCACAAAGACCGGCTGCTGCGCTTGGGCGCGGAACTGGTGTTTGCCATCTGCGAGGCGAAGAACGTCGAAGTCGTGATCCTCAACCAGGGCGAGGACACGACGTTCGAGGAAGACTTGGCAAAAGACGTGCTGGAGATCATCACCGTCTTCAGTGCCCGGCTCTATGGCAGCCGCTCCCGCAAGAACCAGAAGCTCATCGAAGGCGTGCGGGCTGCCGTGGAGGCTGCGCAATGCTGATTGCCCACCGCATCGCGCTCGATCCGAACAACGCACAGGCGACCTACTTTGCCCGTGCGTGCGGTGTTGCGCGCTTTGCCTACAACTGGGCACTAGTCGAGTGGAAGCGCCAGTACGAGGTATGGAAAGCCAACCCTAGCCTGCCCAAGCCATCGCAGCAGTCCTTGCGTCGACAGCTCAACGCCATCAAGCGTGAGCAGTTCCCTTGGATGCTGGAGGTGACCAAGTGCGCTCCGCAGATGGCAATCATCCAGTTGGGGCAGGCGTTCCAGAACTTCTTTGCAGGCCGTGCCCGCTATCCGCAGTTTCGCAAGAAGGGCGTGCATGACCGCTTCACGCTCACCAACGACCAGTTCAGCATCGACGGCTGTCGCATCCGCATCCCCAGTCTGGGATGGGTGCGCATGCGCGAGCCGTTGCGTTTCGCTGGCAAGCTCATGTCGGCCACCATCTCCCGTGTGGCCGACCGCTGGTTTGCCAGCATCACCGTGGACACATCCGACACGTCGCACCTGCCCAAAGCCGAGAACCAAGGCGCGGTAGGCGTCGATCTGGGTGTGTCGGCACTCGCCGCGCTCTCGACGGGAGAGATGTTTCCCAGCCCGAAGCCCCACAAGGCGCTGCTGGACCGATTGCGAAGGCTCTCGCGCAGCCTGAGTCGCAAGCAAAAAGGCTCGGCCAACCGCAAGAAGGCCAGAGCCAGACTGGCAAAGCTGCATGCCAGGATCGTCAACATCCGCGCGGACGCGCTGCACAAGCTCACGACAGACCTCACGCGCCGGTTTCACACCATCGGCATCGAGGATCTGAACGTGCGCGGCATGGCAAAGAACCGCCATCTGGCCCGCTCCATCATGGACATGGGATTCTTCGAGTTCCGGCGGCAACTGCAATACAAGGCCGCGATGCGCGGCGGGCAGGTGGTGGTGGCAGATCGCTTCTTTGCGAGCAGCAAGACGTGCTCGGCGTGCGGGCACAGGCTCGATGATTTGCCGCTGTCGGTGCGTGAATGGACGTGCCCGGACTGTGGAATCATCCATGATCGCGATGTGAATGCCGCCAGGAATCTCCTGGCGTATGGCCTGGCCGCCCTAAGCGGCCCTACGGCGAGTTCCGCCGGATGTCAAGCCTGTGGAGAGGCAGGCTCTGGCCTTGGGCGCAAGCTCAAGACGAAACCAGCCTCTGTGAAGCAGGAAGTCAGCTTCGTTCCTGCGTGAGCAGGAATGAGTAAGTCTGATGGAACGGTGGGACAATCCATCCCCATGAAGACGATTCGACTGAAAGCGGGCAAGGAGCGCTCGCTACTGCGCCACCACCCGTGGGTGTTCGATGGCGCGATCGAGCGCGGTCAGGCGGATGCCGGCGAGACCGTGCGGGTGGAGAGCGCCGACGGGCGCTTTCTGGCCTGGGGCGCGTATGCGCCGCGCTCCAAGATCCGCGTGCGCGTCTGGAGCTTCGACGAGGCCGAGCGCATCGACGGCGCGTTTTTCGAGCGGCGTCTGCGCGCTGCGGTCGAGCTGCGCTCGCGGCTGGCCATCGACAGCGACGGCGTGCGGCTGGTGCACGGCGAGTCCGATGGGCTGCCGGGCTTGGTCGTGGATCGCTACGGCGAGACGCTGGTCGCGCAGTTTGGCAGCAGCGGCGCCGAGCGGCACAAGGCCGCGATCGCCGACGCGCTGTTGCGGGTGACGGGCCTGACGCGACTGTACGAGCGTTCCGACGCCAGCGTGCGCCAGCGCGAAGGGCTGCCGCCGGTGACGGGCTGGCTGCGGGGTACCGGCCCCACCGAGTGCGTGATCCAAGAAAACGGCTGGCGCCTGAGTCTGGACGTGGCCGAGGGACACAAGACGGGCTACTACTTGGACCAGCGCGACAGCCGGCGCGATTGCGCGCACCTGACGCGCCGCTTTGGGGTGGCGGAGGTGCTCAACTGTTATTGCTACACCGGGGGGTTCACGGTGGCGGCACTCGCCGGTGGGGCGCGCCACGTGACGTCGATCGACTCCTCCGCCCCGGCACTGGCGCGCGCGCAACGCAACGTGGCGCTCAACGGCTTCGAGGCGGCACGCTGTACCTTTTTGGACGCCGATGTCAACGCGAGTCTGCGCGCCTTCGCGACCGAGGGGCGGCAGTTCGACCTGATCGTGCTCGATCCGCCCAAGCTCGCGCCGTCGGCGACGCACCTGGAGCGCGCCGCGCGGGCATATAAAGACGTCAATCGGCTGGGCTTCAAGCTGCTGCGCCCGGGTGGTTTGCTGCTGACGTATTCGTGTTCGGGCGCGGTGGGGGTCGAGTTGTTTCAGAAAATCATCGCCAGCGCCGCGCACGAGGCGGGGGTGGACGCCACCATCGTGGCGCGGCACGGCGGTGCCCCCGACCATCCGACCGGGCTCGCCTTTCCCGAGGGCGAGTACCTCAAAGGGCTGGTGCTGTGGCGCCGGCCTTGACACCTGCTCTACACTGATCCCATGGCACTCATTCCTGCAACCATCCTCACCGGTTTTCTGGGCTCGGGCAAGACCACGCTGCTCAAGCGCGTGCTCACCGAGGCGCACGGGCAGCGCATCGCCGTGATCGAAAACGAGTTCGGCGCCGAAAACATCGACAACGAGATCCTGGTGGCCGACACCGAGGAACAAATCGTGCAGATGAGCAACGGCTGCGTGTGCTGCACCATCCGCGAGGACCTGCGCAGCACGCTGTCGCTGCTGGCGGCCAAGCGGCGCAAGGGGCTGCTGGCGTTCGATCGCGTGATCATCGAGACCACCGGGCTGGCCGATCCGGGGCCGGTGGCGCAGACGTTTTTCATGGACGACGAGATCGCCGAGAGCTACCTGCTCGACGCGATCGTGACCTTGGTGGACGCCAAGCACGCCCCGCAGCAGCTCGACGAGCGGCAGGAGGCGCGCCGCCAGGTGGGCTTTGCGGACCAGATTTTCATCAGCAAGGCCGATCTGGTAACGCCCGAGGCGCTCGATGCGCTCATCCATCGCCTCAAGCACATGAACCCGCGCGCGCCCATCGAGCCGGTGCACTTCGGCCAGGTGCCGCTGTCCAAGGTACTCGATTTGCGCGGCTTCAACCTCAACGCCAAGCTCGAGATCGACCCGGACTTTCTGCAGGCCGACGGGCACGCGCACGACCACGAGCACGACGACCACCGCCACTGCGACCACGAGCACGGCCATTGCGCGCACGAGCACGGGCATGGCCATGGCCACGGCAAGCACCATCACCGCGACGACGATGTCCAGAGCTTCGTCTGGCGCAGCCAGCGTCCGTTCGATCCGCACAAGCTGGAGGACTTCCTGGGTGCGGTGGTGCAGGTCTGGGGGCCGAAGCTGCTGCGCTACAAAGGGGTGTTGTACATGCAGGGCACCGACCGCAAGGTGATTTTTCAGGGCGTGCACCAACTGATGGGCAGCGACCTCGGGCCGGTGTGGAAGCCGGGCGAGACGCGCGAGAGCAAGATGGTGTTCATCGGCATCGACCTGCCGCGCGACATCCTGGTGCAGGGGTTGGAACAATCGCTGGCGTGACGCGCGTCGGCCTGCTGCCACATGCGGGGCCAGCGCAGCCCCGACTGCGCTTACAATCGGCGCCCATTCGGTCGGGTGTGCCCAGGCGGCGGGGAGGCCGCCAGGGTGTCGCCGCTCAGCGTCCGCACCCGTTCAGACCAGAGGAGATGCGCCGTGAAGAACCGTTCGCCATCGAGCGAGGTCCCGTCCTCCGATGCCGCCTCGGCCGCCCCGTCCGACGGGGGCGGTGGTGAGGCCAAGCCGCGCGCGGCGCGCAAACCGTCGGTGGCGGCCTCGCGCCGCGCCGAGAAGGCCGCCATGCATGCGCAGACCACCGAAGCGGTGGCGCCCACGCACGACCCGCGCGCGGCCAAGGCCAGCTATGCCCCCGAACCTGCCATGACGACCACCGTTGCCCCGACGACCGCCTCCGCCCTGCGCAAAGATCCCGCCCGGGCCGATAACTGGAAAAAGCTGCCCGTCGAGCAGCTGACCGACGCCGACATCCTGGCCATGCCCGACAGCGAGTACATGAACGATGTGCAGCTGGCGTATTTCCGCCGCAAGCTGCTCGCGCTCAAGGCCGACATCCTCAGCAATGCCGGCGAGACCACCGAGCACCTGCGTGAAGACACGGTGGTGGTGCCCGACCCGGCCGACCGCGCTACCATCGAGGAAGAGCACGCGCTCGAGCTGCGCACGCGCGACCGCGAACGCAAGCTGCTCAAAAAGATCGAGCAGGCGCTGGCGCGTATCGACAGTGGCGACTACGGTTATTGCGAAGAGACCGGCGAGCCCATCGGGGTCGGACGGCTGCTGGCGCGGCCGACGGCGAGTCTGTCGATCGAGGCCCAGCAGCGGCGCGAACTCAAGCAAAAGCTGTTTGGCGACTGACGCGCCAACGGGCTGGCGAGCCTGGCGTTTTTGCGAGGGTGCACCCCATGCCTGACCAGCCCACGACGCCCACCAGTGCTGGCTGGTGGCGGCAGCTGTGGCAGCGCTGGTGGCGCCCGGGCGCGCGCCGCGATGGCGGTGTTGCCGGGCTGGACGAGGAGCGGCGCGCCCTCAAGGCGGCCATTTTGCGCAAACGGCGCAACGATCGCGTGCGCCACCAGGAACTCGATGAGCTGCGCGAGCTGATGAGGGTGCGGCCGGCGGCAGGCACTGCGTCCGAGCCGGTGGCTTCGCCGTCCAGCAGTAGCCACGCCCGCAGTGGCTGGCACCGCTCTGGGCCGGACAAATCCCGCACCATCGAGCAAATCGCGCGCATCGAGGCCCAGATGGCGCAGCACTGGATGCCCCGCGCCACGGACGCGCCGGGTCTGCGCATCGGCGCGCCGGGAGACGCCCGAGCGGGACCGATCGTCAGTGGCCATTTGCAGGCGCGTGCCGGGGCTCCTCGCATGAGCATCGACTTGGTGGCGCACGAGACCACCCCCCCGGAGGCGGCGCTGGAAACGTGGCTCGCGCATCCGGTGTTGACCGAGGCGGCGGTGCGATTCGCCAACGGCCGGTTGGACGAGGCGCGGCGCGCACTGGAGGCCCTGCAGGCGCAAGAAGTGCGTTCGCCGCTGGCCCGCGTGGCGGGGCGCATGCTGCTCGATCTGTTGTGGGCGGCGGGCGACGTCGAGGGGTTCGACGAATGGGCCGCAGAGTGGGCGGATCGTTTCGGGCAGCCGGTGCCGCGCTGGCCTGTGGTGCTGCCGCCCGCGGCAGCGGCGACGCCCGCCTCCATGCCGGCCGAGCCGACGGGGGCGCCGGTGGCGTGGGTTTGCCCGCCCCTGCTCGATGCGGCCGCCGTCGAAGCGATGGCGCAGCGGGTGGACGACGCCGACGGCGTGGTGTGGCTGGACTGGACGGATCTGCTGTCGGCCGATATCGAGGCTGCCGAACGGCTGGCGACGGTGTTGGCCCAGTGGGCCCAGCGGCCACTCGTCATGCGTTGGCGCGGCTGCGCCGTGCTGCGGCGACGCTTGAAGGCCAGCACGCCGTCCGGGCGGCGCGAGAATCACCCCGTGTGGTGGCGCCTGCGGCTGGCGGCCCTGCACCTGATGGGGCGGCGCGACGAATTCGATCTGGTCGCGCTCGACTGGTGTGTGACCTACGGCGAGCTACCCCCCACCTGGCGGGAGCCGGTGGCGCGGGTCGAGGCCACGGACGCCTGGCCCGAGCTGCCGCCAGCGCCCGCGCCATTGGCGCCGGCCCAGCCCGCGGCGTCACTGGACGAGGTCGCTGCGTGGCCCGAGCTCGCCACGTCGGCACTGCCGGCGGCCGAGTCCGAGTTTCCCGCTGTACCCACGGTGCAGGCATCGGGTTGGTCGGTGCCCACGCACGGCCCCGAGGCCGCGCCCGTGTTGCGGTTGGAGGGGGTGCTGCTCGGCGACATCGCTGCGGTGCTGGCCGCGTGGGATGCGGCGCTTCGAGACGCCGACGTGCAACGGCGGCTCGTCCTCGATGCCCGGCGGCTGCAGCGGGTCGATTTCGCGGCCGCGGGGGCCTTGCTGCAGTGGCTGTTGGCGGCACGCGGGCGCGGCGTGTGGGTCGAGTTCGACGGCGTGAGCCCGCTGTTGGCGGTGCTCTTCCATGTGGTCGGCATCGACGAGGTGGCCACCGTGCGCCTGCGACAATAGCGGGCATGGAAAGCCCCTCGTCCTCTTCTGCCGTCTTTCACGGCACCACCATCGTCAGTGTGCGGCGCCCCGATCCGGCCGACCCCGGCCGCGTGCAGGTCGCCATGGGCGGCGACGGCCAGGTTACGCTTGGCCACATCGTGGTCAAGGGCAGTGCGCGCAAGGTGCGCCGGCTCTACCGCGACCAGGTGTTGGCCGGTTTTGCGGGCGCGACGGCCGACGCCTTCACCCTGTTCGAGCGGTTCGAAGCCAAGCTGGACAAGCACCAGGGCCACCTGCTGCGCGCCGCGGTCGAGCTGACCAAGGACTGGCGCACCGACCGCGTGCTGCGTCGGCTGGAGGCGATGCTGGCCGTGGCCGATCGCAGCACCAGCCTGGTCATCACGGGCAACGGCGATGTGCTCGAGCCCGAGCGCGGTATCGTGGCTATCGGCTCCGGTGGCGCCTACGCGCAGGCGGCGGCGCTGGCGCTGCTCGACCACACGGCGCTGCCGGCCGAGGCCGTGGTGCGCGAGGCGCTGCGCATCGCGGGCGACCTGTGCATCTACACCAACCAACACCACACCGTGGAGGTGCTGTCGTGAGTGCTGCCATGACCCCGCAGGAGATCGTCTCCGAGCTCGACGAGCACATCGTAGGCCAGCAGGCGGCCAAGCGCGCGGTGGCCATCGCGCTGCGCAACCGCTGGCGGCGCCAGCAGGTCGACCCCAAGCTGCGCGCCGAGATCACACCCAAGAACATCCTGATGATCGGCCCGACCGGCGTGGGCAAGACCGAGATCGCGCGGCGGCTGGCCCGGCTCGCTGGCGCGCCCTTCATCAAGGTCGAGGCCACCAAGTTCACCGAGGTCGGCTACGTCGGCAAGGACGTCGACAGCATCATCCGCGACCTGGCCGACATCGCCGTCAAGCAAACGCGCGAGGCCGCGATGGCGCGCGTGCGCACGCGCGCCGAGGATGTGGCCGAAGACCGCATCCTGGATGCGCTGCTGCCCCCGCCGCGCGACGGCGACGTGGAGCGCGACGGCGCGGCGCGCCAGGTGTTTCGCAAAAAGCTGCGTGAGGGTCAGCTCGACGACAAGGAAATCGATATCGAGCTGGCGGCGAGCCAGCCGCAGTTGGAGGTGATGACGCCCGCCGGCATGGAAGAGATGGCCGAGCAGATCAAGGGGCTGTTCGGTCAGCTCAACCTGGGGCGGCGCAAGACGCGCCGCCTGCGCATCGCCGAGGCACGCCGCCTGCTCATCGAGGAGGAGGCCGCCAAGCTCGTCAACGAGGAGGACATTCGTGCCGAGGCGATCCATAACCTTGAGCAAAACGGCATCGTCTTCATCGACGAGATCGACAAGGTGGCCACGCGCAGCGAGGTCGGCGGCGCCGACGTGTCGCGCCAGGGCGTGCAGCGCGACCTGCTGCCGCTGGTGGAGGGCACCACCGTCTCCACCAAATACGGGCCGGTCAAGACCGACCACATCCTCTTCATCGCCAGCGGCGCGTTTCACCTGAGCAAGCCCAGTGACCTGATCCCGGAGCTCCAAGGGCGCTTTCCGATCCGGGTGGAGCTGCAGCCGCTGTCGGTGCAGGATTTCGAGGCGATCCTGACCCAGACGCACGCCAGCCTGGTGCGCCAGTACCAGGCACTGTTGGCCACCGAAGGGGTGCAACTGGTGTTTGCCGACGACGCCATCCGGCGCATCGCCACCATCGCCTACGAGGTCAACGAGCGCACCGAAAACATCGGGGCGCGCCGTCTGGCCACGGTCATGGAGCGGCTGCTCGACGAGATCAGCTTCGACGCGGTGCGCCACAGCGGCCAGACCGTCACGGTGGATGCCGCCATGGTCGACGCCCGGCTGGGCGAGCTGGCCCGGCACGAGGATTTGTCGCGCTTCATCCTCTGACCGGCGCCGCGCGCGAGGGCGCCGCGCTTCTTGACAAGCTGCTTGCACGCTGCCTTGTAAGCATTTGATTCGGCGTCTGTTTTTTAAGGCCGATTGGGGTGCCCAATTGGCCTTAACTCTTTGATTTCACGAGAAAAAACCCGCGGCGGACTTGTCGTGCGGAGGTTTTTGGTGCTAAAGTGGGAGCTAGTGCAAAAAAGTGGTGAAAAGTGGTTTTTCACGGCGGGATCTGATCCGTGTTCCAAGGCGCCTCGTCCCTCAGTCTCGATGCCAAAGGTCGGCTCTCGGTGCCGACCCGGCATCGCGACGTCCTCAGCGCCACGGCGGGCGGTCTGCTCACCATCACCAAGCACCCGCACGGCTGTCTGATGATCTTTCCCCGCCCGGAGTGGGAGGCGTTTCGCCAGCGCATCGCGCAGCTGCCCATGTCGGCGCAGTGGTGGAAGCGCATCTTCTTGGGCAATGCGCAGGACGTCGAGATGGACGCCCAGGGGCGCGTGCTGATTGCGCCCGAGTTGCGCGCGGCGGCCGGCATCACCAAAGAGGCCATGCTGCTGGGCATGGGCAATCACTTCGAACTCTGGGATGCGGCCACGTACGCGGCCCAGGAGGCCGAGGCCATGAAGGGCGAGATGCCCGAGGCCTTCCAGGACTTTTCGTTCTGAGGAGCGGGCGGTGCCGATGACCCATCCCCATCGCACCGTCCTGTTGAACGAAGCGGTCGAGGCCCTTCAGATCCAACCGGACGGTCACTACATCGACGCGACGTTTGGCCGCGGCGGTCACAGCCGCGCGATTTTGCAGCGCTTGTCGCCGCGGGGGCGCCTGACGGTGTTCGACAAGGACCCCGAGGCGATTGCGGTGGCCCAGGCGCTGGCGGCGACCGACCCGCGGGTGGCGGTGCGGCACGAAGGCTTTGCCGCCCTGGTGCATGAGCCGGCCCACAGTGCCGACGGGCTGCTGCTGGACTTGGGCGTGAGCTCGCCGCAGTTGGACGACCCGGCGCGCGGTTTTTCCTTCCGCCACGACGGGCCGCTGGACATGCGCATGGATCCCACGCGCGGGTTCAGCGCCGCCCAGTGGCTGGCCACGGCCAGCGTGGCCGAGATGACGGAGGTGTTTCGTGAATACGGCGAAGAGCGGTTTGCTGCATCGGTTGCAAAGGCGATTGATCGTCGCCGACAGGAACGGGGGCCTGTTCGAACCACCGCCGAGCTGGCCGAAATCGTGGCTGGCGCGGTCAAAACCCGCGAGCCGGGCAAGGACCCTGCAACGCGCACATTTCAGGCTATTCGGATTTACGTCAACGCCGAGCTTGAAGAGCTGCAACAGGCGCTGAAGGCGTCGCTCGTGCTGCTGCGCCCGGGCGGGCGGCTGGTGGTGATCAGCTTCCACTCGCTGGAAGACCGCTGCGTCAAGCGCTTCATGGTGGCGCACGCGCGGCCATCGGTCGATCGCCGCGCTCCCGTGGTCGAGCCGCCGCCCGCGTTGCTGGCACACGTCACGCGCACCCTGCCGTCCCCGGCAGAGGTCGAGGCCAACCCGCGTGCGCGCAGCGCCGTGATGCGCGCGGCCACCCGCACCGCTGCACCGGCGCCAGCCGATACGAGGGGGCCGCGATGCGCTTGAACCTCGTGCTGTTGCTGGCGCTGTTGGCCAGCTGTTTCTATCTGGTGACGCTGCAGTACGACTCGCGCCGCCTGTACGTGGCCAACGAGCGTGCGCGCGCCGAGGCCAACCGCCTGGCCGCCGAGCACGAGCGGCTGGTGGCGCAGCAGCGTGCGCTGGCCGCCCCGTCGCGTGTGCAGCAGATGGCACAACGCCAGTTGCAAATGCGTCCCGCGCACCCGGGCATCACCGAATACGTGACGTTGGCGACCACCGTGGTCGAGCCGGGGGGGCAGCCGTGAGCCGCAAGCCGACGCCCGCCCCGGTGCCGCGCAGCATCGCCTACGGGAGCAGTCCGCTGTTGACCAGCGCCACGCCCGTATGGCGCAGCCGCTTCATCGTCGCCATGCTGGCGCTGGCCTTTGCCGGGCTGGCGGCGCGGGCGGCGTACGTGCAGGTCATCGGCAACGACTTCTTCCAACGCCAGGGCGAGGTGCGCTATGCCCGCACGCTGGAGCTGCCCGCCAGCCGCGGCCGCATCCTGGACCGCAACGGCATGATTTTGGCCACCAGCGTGGTGGCGCAGAGCGTCTGGGCCGACCCCGAGGACGTCGATCCCAACCACCCCCGATTGCGCGAAGCGGCACGGTTGCTGGAGATGCCGCTGGCCGAACTCCAGCGCCGGCTGCAGGTGGGTGAGCGAAACTTTGTCTGGATCAAGCGCCAGGTGGACGAGCCGGTGGCGCGTCAGGTGCAGGCGCTGGGCATCAAGGGCCTGTACCTGCGCAAGGAGTACAAGCGCCAGTACCCGCAGGGGGAAGCGCTGGCGCACGTGGTGGGTTTCACCAACGTCGAAGACCGTGGCCAAGAGGGGGTCGAGTTGGCGTTCGACCGCGAGCTCAGCGGTCGTCCCGGTTCGCGCCGCGTGATCAAGGATCGGCTGGGCCGCATCGTCGAGGATGTGCGCGACATCGTGCCGCCGGTCGATGGCCGAGACCTGCAGCTGTCGATCGACGGCAAGGTCCAGTACTTTGCCTACCAGCGCCTGAAAGACGCGGTGCTACAGCACAACGCCCGCGGGGGCAGTGCGGTGGTGCTGGATGCGCACACGGGCGAGGTGCTGGCGTTGGCCAACTACCCCAGCTACAACCCCAACGACCGCCGCAGCTTGACCGGCGAGCAACTGCGCAACCGGGCGCTGACCGACAGCTTCGAGCCTGGCTCGACCATGAAGCCGTTCATCGCCGCGCTGGCGCTGGACAAGGGGCTGGTCACGCCCGAGACACCGATCCCCACCGCTCCGGGGCGGCTGCAGATGGGGGGCTTCACGATTTCCGATGTGCACCCCTATGGCGTGTTGACGGTCAACGAGGTGATTCAGAAGTCCAGCAACGTCGGCACGGTAAAGATGGCCATGCAGTTGCAGC
The DNA here is from genome assembly GCA_020723845.1 of Hydrogenophaga sp. Classification (GTDB taxonomy): domain Bacteria; phylum Pseudomonadota; class Gammaproteobacteria; order Burkholderiales; family Burkholderiaceae_C; genus Tepidimonas. Next base: position 16,205 of record DYIC01000015.1, on the reverse strand, counting down.
CGCGCGACATGTGGGAGGCTTACACCCGCGCCGGCTTCGGGCACAAGCCACCAGTACCGTTTCCGGGTGCCACCAGCGGCCGACTGCGGCCGTACAAAACGTGGCGCCCGATCGAGCAGGCCACCATGAGCTATGGCTATGGGTTGTCGGTGTCGCTGCTGCAGCTGGCGCAGGCCTACACCGTGTTCGCGCGCGATGGCGAGCTGGTGCCCATCACCCTGTTGCGCACCGACCAGCCCGCGCATGGCGTGCGCGTGTTCAGCGAGCGCCATGCGTTGGCGGTGCGGCACATGCTGCACATGGCCGCCGACCCCGGCGGCACGGCGCAACTGGCGCAGACGGTGGGTTACTCCGTGGGGGGCAAGACCGGCACCGCGCGCAAGCAGGAGGGCAAGGGTTACGCCGCCCGCAAGTACCGCAGCTTTTTCGTCGGCCTGGCGCCCATCGATCAGCCGCGCGTGGTGATCGCGGTGATGATCGACGAGCCCAGCAACGGCGTGATCTACGGTGGCGCGGTGGCGGCGCCGGTGTTTTCGGACGTCGCCCAGCAGACGCTGCGCCTGCTGGGGGTACCGCCTGACATGCGTGTGCAGCCGCAGATCGTGGCCGATGCCATCGAGGAGGATCCGGTGTGAGCGCGCTGCCATCCTTCGAGTCGCTGGATGCCCTGGTGGCGTGGTTGCGTGCGTGCGGCGCCACTGGGCTGTGCGCCGACAGCCGCGCGCTGCGGCCCGGCGACGCTTTCATCGCTTGGCCCGGGGCGGCGGTCGATGCGCGCCGGTTCGTGCCCGCTGCGCTCGACGCGGGCGCCGTCGCGGTGGTGGTGGAGGCCGAGGGCCTGGCCGAGTGGCAGCAAGCGCACCCCGAGGCGGCATTCGATCGAGGCGAGCCAGGGTCGGCTCGGGTCGCGACCTTCCGCGGCCTGCGCGGCGTGGTCGGCGCCCTAGCCAGTGCTTTTTGGCACGCCGCCAGCCAAGCGCTGGACGTGGTGGCGATCACCGGCACCAACGGCAAGACGTCCACCGCGTGGTGGACGGCGCAGTGGCTGCAGGCCGCGGGAGTCGAGGCAGCACTGATCGGCACGCTGGGCATGGGACGCCCCGGTGCGGCGTTGGTCCCCACTGGCCTGACGACGCCCGACCCCGTGACCCTGCAACGTGCCCTGCGCACCTTTGCCGACGACGGCGTGCGTGCCGTGGTGATGGAAGCATCGTCGATCGGCATCGAAGAAGGGCGGCTCGACGGCACTGCCGTGCACACCGCGGTCTTTACCAACCTGACGCAAGACCACTTGGACTACCACGGCACGATGGCGTCTTACTGGGCCGCCAAGCGCCGCCTGTTCGACTGGCCGGGGCTCCAGGTGGCGGTGGTGTGCGTGGACGACCCGTATGGTCACGAATTGGCGCAGGCGCTCGCGTGCCGCACGGGTGAGGCGGGCGTGGAACTCTGGACCGTGGCCACGCAGCCCGAGACGCCGGCCCGCTTGCGCCTGCTGCAGCGCGAGTGGCGCGCGCAGGGCGTGCGCTTTACGGTCGCCGAGGGCGAAGCGCGCGCGACGTTCGAATTGCCCGTCGTGGGCGACTACAACGTCGCCAATTTGCTGGCGGCCATGGCCGTGCTGCGCAGCCGCGGCCTGTCCTGGCCCGTCATCGAGCGCAGCAGCCGGGCACTCGGGGCCGTGCCGGGCCGCATGCAGTCCGCCTGGAGTGCCGACGACGGCCCCGACGAGGGCTTGCCGCTGGTGCTCATCGACTATGCGCACACGCCCGACGCGGTGGCCAAGGCGCTGCAGGCGGTGCGCGCGCTGGCGGTGCGCCGGGGCGGACGCCTGTGGTGCGTGCTGGGCTGCGGTGGTGACCGTGACCCGGGCAAGCGCCCGCTCATGGCCGCCGCTGCCGAACGCGGCGCCGATCGGGTCGTACTGACGAGTGACAACCCGCGCAGCGAGGACCCGCTGCATATCCTGGCCCAGATGCGTGCGGGGCTGGCCGATCCTGCCGCCGCCATCGTCGAGCCCGACCGTGCCGCAGCCATCCGCTGGACGGTACAGCACGCTGCCGCTGCCGACGTGGTGCTGCTGGCGGGCAAGGGGCACGAGGACTATCAGGAAGTGGCCGGCGTGCGCCGACCTTTTAGCGATCGCGCCCATGCGCACGCGGCGCTGCGCCAACGCCGGGAGGCACAGGGATGACCGAGATGCCGATGAATCCGGCCCCCGCGCCCATGCACGGCTTGGGGGAGCTACTGGGGTCGCTGCCCGGCGCGCGCGCCGTGGGCGACGTGGCGCCGCTGGCGCCGCTGCGCGTGCACACCGACACGCGCACGCTGCAGGCCGGCGATTTGTTCGTCGCGTTGCGCGGCGAGCGTTTCGACGCACACGACTTCTTGCCACAGGCGGCGGCAGCGGGTGCCGTCGGCGCGCTGGCCGAGCATGGACTGGCCGCCGCGGGGCTCAGCGGCGTGGAGGTGCCCGACAGCCGCACGGCGCTCGGCGCGCTGGCGACCGCGTGGCGGGCGCGCTGGTCAGGGGGGTTGATTGCCGTCACTGGCAGCAATGGCAAGACGACGGTGACGCAGATGACGGCCGCCATTTTGCGCGCCGCAGTGGGCGAGGCGGCGCTGGCCACGCACGGCAACCTGAACAACGACATCGGTGTGCCGCTGACGCTGCTGCGCCTGCGACCCAGCCACCGGCTGGCGGTGGTCGAGCTGGGCATGAACCATCCCGGCGAGATCGCCCACCTGGCTGCGATGGCGCAGCCCACGGTGGCACTGGTCAACAACGCGCAGCGCGAGCACCAGGAGTTCATGGCCAGCGTCGAGGCCGTGGCGCGAGAAAACGGCGCGGTGCTCGCCGCCCTGCCTGCGCAAGGCACGGCGGTCTTTCCGGCGGACGATGTCTACACCCCCCTGTGGCGCACGCTTGCGGGTGCGCGTGCCACGTTGTCTTTTGGCGAGCACGGTGCCGATGTGCAGCTCATCGGCGCCGAGTGGATCGACGGCGCGTGGTCGCTGCGCATCCACACGCCACAGGGCGCGTTCGAGACACGCTTGCGCATCGCCGGTCGGCACCACGTGCGCAACGCCTTGGCGGCCACGGCGTGCGCGTTGGCGGCCGGGGTGCCGTTGGCGGCGATCGCGGCGGGTTTGGCTGCCTTCGAGCCGGTGGCGGGCCGCTGCCGCACCCGGGTGTTGACGCTGCACGGTGCGCGCTGGACGGTGGTCGACGACACCTACAACGCCAATCCAGACTCGGTGCGCGCTGCCATCGATATGTTGGCCGCCTTGCCGGGGCCGCGCTGGCTGCTGCTGGGCGACATGGGCGAAGTGGGCGCGCAAGCCTTGGCCTTCCATCGAGAGGTGCTGCAGCACGCGCTGGCACAGGGCATCGAGCGCGTGTGGCTGCTGGGCGACTGGATGGGCCGAGCCGCGGCGACGCTGGATACCGCACCGCTGCGCCTGCAGCACTTTGCCACGGCCGAGGCGCTGCTGTCGGCGCTCACGGACGCCGTGCCCGCCGGCGGGGGCAGTGTGTTGGTCAAGGGATCGCGCTTCATGCGCATGGAGCGGGTGGTGGCGGCACTGGCCGCCATGCACGCGCTCGCGGACGAGGAGGAGGCCCCCCATGCTGCCTAGTCTGGCACAGTGGCTGCAGGGCATTTGGCCCGAGCTGGGCTTTCTGCGGGTCTTTCAGTACCTGACGTTTCGCGCTGTCATGGCGGCCATGACGGCGCTGCTGGTCGGTGTGACGGCGGGGCCGTGGTTCATTCGGCGCCTGACCGCGCTCAAGATCGGCCAGCCCGTGCGCGCCTACGGCGTGCAGAGCCACCTCAGCAAGAGCGGCACGCCCACCATGGGAGGGGTGCTGATCCTGTTTGCCATCACGGTCGCGACGCTGTTGTGGTTCGAGTGGTCGAACCGTTTCGTGTGGATCGTGCTGGCCGTGACCTTGGCGATGGGGGCCATCGGCTGGGTGGACGATTGGCGTAAGGTGGTGCGTAAAGACCCGGAGGGTATGCGCTCGCGCGAGAAATATTTCTGGCAGTCCGTCATCGGCCTGGTGGCGGCGTTCTATTTGGTGTTTGCCATCTCCGAGAGCTCCAACGCGCGGGTGTGGGCATTGTTCGTCGAGTGGGTCCGCTCCGGTTTTCAGGTCGAGCTGCCGCAGCAGGCCGGACTGATGGTGCCGTTTTTCAAAGAGATCAGCTACCCGCTGGGGGTGACCGGGTTTGTGATTCTGACCTACCTGGTCATCGTGGGCTCGAGCAACGCGGTCAACCTGACCGATGGCCTGGATGGCTTGGCCATTATGCCGGTGGTGATGGTGGGCTCGGCGCTGGGCGTCTTTGCCTATGTGACGGGCAACGCGGTGTTTGCGCGCTATCTGCTGCTGCCCTACATCCCAGGCACGGGCGAGCTGTTGGTCTTTTGCGCCGCCATGGCCGGGGCGGGCCTGGCCTTTCTGTGGTTCAACGCCTATCCCGCGCAGGTATTCATGGGCGACGTCGGTGCGCTGGCGCTGGGTGCCGCCCTGGGCACGATCGCCGTTATCGTGCGCCAAGAGATCGTGCTGGCGATCATGGGCGGCATCTTCGTCGCCGAGGCGCTGTCGGTGATGCTGCAGGTGGCGTGGTTCAAATACACCAAACGCCGCTGGGGCGAGGGCCGGCGCCTGTTCAAGATGGCGCCGCTGCATCACCACTTCGAAAAATCCGGCTGGCGCGAGACGCAGGTCGTCGTGCGCTTCTGGATCATCACCATGCTGTTGTGCCTCATCGGCCTGTCCACCCTCAAGCTGCGATGAACACGACCGTCTGGACCCACGACCTGCTGCCCGGTGTGCGCGAGCGCGATGTGCTCGTGCTGGGGCTGGGTGCCTCGGGGCGGGCGCTGGCGCGCTGGCTGCACGCTGCTGGGGCGCGCGTGACCGTGGCCGACACGCGCGCCGAGCCGCCGCAGGCCGACGCGCTGCAGGCGGTGGCCCCGGGCAGCACGCTGCTGCGTGGCGTCGCGTTCGACGCCGATCTCTTTGCGCGCGCGCCCTGGGCGCTGGTGGCGCGCAGCCCGGGCATCGCCCCCGCGCAGCTGGCGCCGCTGCGCGACGCCGCGGCCGCCGTGGGCGTGCCGGTGCGCGGTGAGCTGGACCTGTTTGCTCACGCCCTGCGCACCCTCGCCGAGGCGCGGGCCTACCGCCCCGCGGTGCTGGCTGTCACCGGCACCAACGGCAAAACCACCACCACTGCGCTCACCGGCCACCTGCTGCGCAGCATCGGCTGGGACGTGGCCGTGGCCGGGAATATCGGCCCGACCCTGCTCGACACCCTGGCCGATCGGCTTGCCGCCGACGCACTGCCGCGGGTCTGGGTGCTGGAGCTGTCGAGTTTTCAGCTCGACGGGGTGGAGGGCTTCGAGCCCACGGCGGCCGTGGTGCTCAACGTGACCCAGGATCACCTGGACTGGCACGGCACCCTGCAGGCCTACGCGGCCGCCAAGGCGCGCATCTTCGGCCAGCACGGGCAGATGATCCTCAACCGCGACGATCCCATCGTCGCGGCCTGGCAGCCGCCCCCGCCCGAGCCGGTGCGTGGTCGCCGTGCGCCGCCGGTGCCGGCACGGGCGTGGACGAGTTTCGGTGCCGGGCTGCCACAGCGCCCGGGCGAATGGGGGCTGGAGACCGTCAACGGCATCACTTGGCTGGTGCGTGCCCGGCCCGACGACGATGCGCCGGTGCGTGGGGCTGCAGCAGCAGCGGCCGATTCGCTGCCGCTGCAGCGGCTCATGCCCGCCGAGGCGCTGCGCATCCAGGGCCGCCACAATGCCACCAATGCGCTGGCGGCGCTGGCGCTGGCCACGGCGGCGGGCGCGCCGTTGGCGCCACTGCTGCACTCGCTGCGCGACTACCGCGGCGAGCCGCACCGGGTCGAGTCCGTGGCCATCGTCGGCGATGTCGAATACATCGACGACAGCAAGGGCACCAACGTCGGCGCCACGCTGGCTGCCATCGAAGGGCTGGGGCCACAGCGTCGCTTGGTGGTGATCTTGGGCGGGGACGGCAAGGGACAGGATTTCGCGCCGCTGGCGGCGCCGGTGCGCCGTTACGCGCGCGCGGTCGCGCTGATCGGCCGCGACGCCCCCGCCATCGAGGCCGCGCTGGCCAACACGGACGTGCCACGGGCCCGGTTCGACGATTTGCCAGCCGCCGTGCGCTGGTGCGCGGCCCAGGCACAACCCGGCGACGCGGTGCTGCTGTCGCCTGCGTGTGCCAGTCTGGACATGTTTCGCGATTACGCGCACCGGGCCCAGGTGTTCGTGGACGCGGTGCGTGCGCTGCAGCACGACGAGGGGACACCCGCATGAGCGTGATCGATCGTTGGCAGCGGTGGCAGGCATCCACACGAAAGGTACTGGCGCGGTGGCTGCCAGGCGGGGGGCACGCCAGCGGCGGGACCATGACCGCTGACCTGCCCGTGCGCCTGATGCGTCGCGACTGGGCGCGCGCGCCCGCGCCGGCGGCCAGTGCCAGCGGCATCGACCAGCCCCTGCTGTGGGTGATCGTGGCGCTGCTGTGCTGGGGGCTGGTGATGGTGTACTCCGCCTCCGTCGCGCTGCCGGACAACCCGCGTTTTGCGAACTACAGCCCGACTCACTTTGTGCTGCGGCATGCGCTGGCCATCGGCATCGGCGCGGTGGCCGCCACGGTCGTATTCCAGATTCCCACCGAGCGCTGGCAGCAGTGGGCCAACCCGCTGTTCGTGCTCGCGCTGGCGTTGCTGGTCATCGTCCTGGTGCCGTTCATCGGCAAGGGCGTCAACGGCGCACGGCGCTGGATCCCGCTGGGGTTCATGAACTTCCAGCCGTCGGAGCTGGCCAAGTTCGCCGTCGTGCTCTACGCCGCCAGCTACATGGTGCGCCGCATGGAGGTCAAGGAGCAATTTTTCCGGGCGGTGTGGCCGATGGCCTTGGCGGTCGGTCTGGTGGGGGTGCTGCTGTTGGCCGAGCCCGACATGGGCGCGTTCATGGTGATCGCGGTCATCGCCATGGGTATCTTGTTCCTGGGCGGGGTCAACGCGCGCATGTTCTTCCTCATCGCGCTGGTGGTGGTGGCGGCGTTTGCGATCGTGGTGCTGACCAACGAATGGCGGCGCGAGCGCATCTTCGCCTACCTCGATCCGTGGAGCGAGCAGCACGCACTCGGCAAGGGGTATCAGCTCACGCACGCGCTCATCGCCCTGGGCCGTGGCGAGTGGTTCGGCGTCGGGCTGGGTGCCAGCGTCGAGAAGCTGCACTGGCTGCCCGAGGCGCACACCGACTTTTTGCTCGCCGTCATCGGCGAGGAATTCGGCTTCGTGGGCGTGCTCACGCTCATCGTGCTGTTCATGTGGCTGACGCGTCGCATCATGCAGATCGGGCGGCAGGCCATCGCGCTGGACCTGGTGTTTGCCGGGTTGGCCGCGCAGGGCGTGGGCCTGTGGATCGGGTTTCAGGCGTTCATCAACATTGGCGTCAACCTGGGTGCCCTACCCACCAAGGGGTTGACGTTGCCGCTGATGAGCTACGGCGGGTCGGCCATTCTGATGAACCTGGTGGCGCTGGCGTTCGTGCTGCGGGTGGACTGGGAAAACAAATTGCGCATGCACGGGAGGCGGGCATGACGGCGCGTTGCGCACTGGTGATGGCGGGCGGCACCGGGGGCCATATCTTTCCCGGGCTGGCGGTGGCCGAGGCGCTGCGCGCCGAGGGCTGGCGCGTGCACTGGCTGGGCGCACCCGGCAGCATGGAGGCGCGTCTGGTGCCGCCGCGCGGCTTTCCGTTCGAGCCCGTGGATTTTGGCGGCGTGCGCGGCAAGGGACCGCTGACGCTGGCATGGTTGCCCGTGCGCCTGCTGCGTGCGTTTTGGCAAGCGTGGCGCGTGGTGCGCCGGGTGCGGCCGGACGTGGTCGTCGGCCTGGGCGGCTACATCACCTTCCCCGGCGGGATGATGGCCGTGCTGGCTGGCCGGCCCCTGGTGCTGCACGAACAGAATTCGGTGGCAGGACTGGCCAACCGGGTGTTGGCGCAGGTTGCCGACCGGGTGTTTTGCGCCTTCCCCGGCGCGCTGCCTGGTGGCCAGTGGATCGGCAATCCGTTGCGCGCCGCGTTTTTGCAGCAGGACCCACCGGCACGGCGGTTTGCCGGGCGGCAGGGGCCGCTGCGGCTGCTGGTGGTCGGGGGCAGCCTGGGAGCGCAGGCGCTCAACGAGACCGTGCCCCGCGCACTGGCCCTGCTGCCGCCATCACAGCGGCCGATGGTGTGGCACCAAAGCGGCGAGCGGCACCTGGACGCGTTGCGTGCGGCCTACGCGCAGGCCGGGGTAGAAGCGCAATGCGTGGCCTTCATCGACGACACCGCGCGCGCCTTTGCCGACGCCGACGTGATCATCGCGCGCGCGGGGGCCAGCACCGTGACCGAAATTGCCGCGGTGGGCGCCGCGGCGCTGTTCGTGCCGTTTCCGCATGCGGTGGACGACCACCAGACCGCCAATGCCCGCTTTCTGAGCGACGACGGCGCAGCCTGGCTGCGTTCGCAGTCGGAACTGACGCCCGAATGGCTGGCCGACTGGCTGCGTGGCCTGACGCGCCAGGACCTGGCGCAGCGCGCCGAGCGTGCCTGGGCGCACCGCCAGACCGGCGCCGTGGATGCCATGGTGCGCGCCTGTACCTCGCTGGCCGCCAAGCAGACCTAAACCCCGACATGAAACACGCGATTCGACACATTCACTTCGTGGGCATCGGCGGTGCCGGCATGAGCGGCATCGCCGAGGTGCTGCTCACGCTGGGGTACACCGTCTCGGGCTCCGACCTTGCCGACAATGCCGCCACGCGTCGCCTGCGTCAGTTGGGTGCGCGTGTGCTCATCGGGCACGACGCCGCGCACATCGAGGGCGCCGACTGCGTCGTCGTCTCCAGCGCGGTGCAGCCCAGCAACCCAGAGGTGCAGGCTGCGCAGGCGCGCATGCTGCCGGTGGTACCGCGCGCGGTCATGCTGGCCGAGCTGATGCGCATGAAAAAAGGCATCGCCATCGCCGGCACGCATGGCAAGACGACCACCACGAGTTTGGTCGCCAGCGTGCTGGCCGCCGCGGGGCTCGATCCCACCTTCGTGATTGGCGGACGGCTCAACAGCGTGGGAGCCCACGCCCGACTCGGCCAGGGCGAATACATCGTGGTGGAGGCCGATGAATCGGACGCGTCGTTCCTGAACCTGCTGCCGATCATGGCCGTGGTCACCAACATCGACGCCGACCACATGGACACGTATGGCCACGACTTCGGTCGCCTGCAGCAGGCGTTCGTGGACTTCCTGCACCGCATGCCGTTTTATGGCGCGGCGGTGGTGTGTATCGACGACCCGCACGTGCGCGCGCTGCTGCCGGCCATCCAGCGCCCCATCACGCCGTATGGGTTGAGCGACGACGCGCAGGTGCGCGCGCTCGACGTACGGGCGGTGGGCGAGCAGATGCATTTTCGCGTGCAGCGGCGCAACGGCATCGATCTGCCCGATCTGGACGTCGTGCTGAACCTGCCCGGCGAGCACAACGTGCGCAACGCACTGGCCGCCATCGCGGTGGCGGTGGAGCTGGGCGTGCCGGATGCGGCGGTGCTGCAGGCGCTGGCAGAATTCAAAGGGGTGGGACGGCGCTTCCAACGCCATGGCGAGGTGGCGCTGCCTGCCGGCGGGCACGCCACGGTGATCGACGACTACGGCCACCATCCGGTGGAGATGGCCGCGACCATGGCCGCGGCGCGTGGTGCCTACCCGGGCCGGCGGCTGGTGCTGGCGTTTCAGCCGCACCGCTACACCCGCACGCGCGATTGCTTCGAGGACTTCGTGCGCGTGCTGGGGCAAGCCGACGCCGTGTTGCTGACCGAGGTGTACGCCGCCGGTGAGCCCCCGATCGTGGCGGCGGATGGCCGCAGCCTGGCGCGCGCGCTGCGCGTGGCAGGCCGGGTGGAGCCGCAGTTCGTGCCCGACGTGGCCGAGCTGCCGCAGGCCATCCTGCAACACGCGCGCGACGGGGACGTGGTGCTGTGCATGGGGGCGGGCTCGATTGGCGCGGTGGCGGCCCAGGTGGTGGCGCTGGCGCAGGCACAGACGCTGGCGACCCCCACCCTGGCCGGGGAGGCGACGACATGACGCGCCACGACACGATGCCCGATCCGCGCGCCTTTGGCAAGGTCGCGGTGCTCATGGGTGGCCGCTCGGCCGAGCGCGAGGTCTCGCTCATGTCCGGGCAGGGGGTGCTGCAAGCGTTGCGCAGCGCGGGCGTGGACGCGCACGCCTTCGATCCCGCCGAGCGCTCGCTGTGGATGCTGGCGCAAGAGGGGTTTGCGCGCGCCTTCATCGCGCTGCACGGGCGCTATGGCGAAGATGGCACCGTGCAAGGCGCGCTGGAGCTGATGGGCATCCCCTACACCGGCTCGGGCGTGCTGGCGTCGAGCCTGGCCATCGACAAGACCATGACCAAGCGCCTGTGGCGCGCCGAAGGGCTGCCCACGCCGGACTGGCGCCTGGTCGGCAGCGTCGAGGAGACGCAGGCGGCGTTCGACGCGCTGGGCGCGCCGATGATCGTCAAGCCGGCGCGCGAGGGCTCCACGATCGGCCTGACCAAGGTCACCGCCCGGGGGCAGTGCGCCGATGCCTACCTGCTGGCGGCGCGTCACGATGCACAGGTGCTGTGTGAGCAGTTCATCGCCGGTGACGAAGTCACGTGCGCGGTGCTGGGCAGCGGCCGCGAGGCGCAGGCACTGCCGCTCATTCGCATCGTGGCGCCCGGTGGCAACTACGACTACGAGCACAAATATTTCAGCGACGAGACGCGCTACCTCATCCCCAGCGGTCTGCCCGCGCACGAGGAGGCGGCCATCCAGACCTTGGTACTGGCGGCCTACCGCGCATTGGGCTGCCGCGGCTGGGCGCGCGCCGACGTGATGATCGACGCCGCCACGCGCCGTCCCTATTTGCTGGAGATGAATACCTCGCCCGGCATGACCGGGCATTCGCTGGTGCCCATGGCCGCGCAAGCCGTCGGGCTGGACTACGGTGCGCTGTGCCTGCGCCTGCTGGCGGCGGCCACGTTGGACAACCCGCCGTCCGCCGACACCGCGTCTGGAGGAGAGCGCTGAGATGGCGACGCGCGCCGCGACCCCTCCCACGCCCATGCCGGCCGATGTGCGCTGGATGAACGCTGTGGCCGCGGCGCTGTGGGCGCTCGCCGCGGGGGCCGTCGTGGTGGCGCTGGGGGTGTGGGTGGCGCGGCATCCGCTGTGGACGCTGCAGGCCATCACCCTGCACGGCGACGTGACCCACCAAAACGCGGTGACGGTGCGGGCGCTCGTGGTGCCGCACCTGCGCGGTACCTTCCTGACGCTGGATCTGGCCGAGGCCCGCGCCCGCTTCGAGGCGCTGCCGTGGGTGCGCGAGGCCGTGGTGGAGCGCGAGTTTCCGAACCGTCTGCGCGTCACACTGCGCGAGCACGAGCCGCTGGCGTGGTGGGGTGAGCCCGGTGGGGGGCGCTTGGTGAGCGTGCGTGGTGAGGTGTTCGAGGCCGACCCCGACGACCCCGCCGCCGACCAATGGAGCGTGCTGTATGGGCCCGCAGGCGAAGCCGAAGCCGTGGTGGCGATGTACCGCCGCCTGTCGCCCCTCGTCGAGCGGTTGGGGCGTGACGTCGGACGGCTGGAGCTGTCGGGCCGCGGCAGTTGGCGGCTGACGCTCGACAGCGGCGCGCCGATCGAGCTTGGCCGCGGCGAGGCCGAGGTCGTCGAGCGCCTGCAGCGCTTTGCCACCACCCAGGCCGCGCTGCGCGCCCGCTACGGCGCGCGCGACATCGTCAGCGCCGACCTGCGCTACCCCAACGGATACGCGCTGCAGCTGCGCGGCGTGTCCACCCAGCCCGACGCCCCCGCAAGCCCGCGAGCGCGTGCCCCCGCCACCGCACGGCCCGCGCCCGCGTCTGCCCGTCAACCCACCCGCTGAACGCATCATGGCCAAGGAATACAAGGACATCGTGGTCGGACTCGACATCGGCACCGCCAAGATCATGGTGGTGGTGGCCGAAGTCCTGCCAGGTGGCGAGCTCAAGCTCGCCGGTCTGGGTGTCGCCCCCAGCAATGGTCTCAAGCGCGGGGTGGTCGTCAATATCGACGCCACCGTGGCCAGCATCCAGCAGGCCCTCAAAGAAGCCGAGCTGATGGCCGACTGCCGCATCGCGCGTGTCTACACCGGCATCACCGGCAGCCACATTCGCGGCATCAACTCCAGCGGCATGGTGGCGATCAAAGACCGCGAGGTCAGCCCGGCCGACGTCGCGCGCGTCATCGAGACGGCCAAAGCGATCAATATCTCCACCGACCAGCGTTTGCTGTTGGTCGAACCGCAGGAATTCATCATCGACGGCCAAGAGGTCAAAGAGCCGATCGGCATGAGTGGCATCCGGCTCGAGGCCAAGGTGCACATCGTCACCGGCGCCCAGAGCGCTGCCGAAAACATTCTCAAGTGCGTGCGCCGCTGTGGCTTGGAGGTGGACCAGCTCATGCTCAATCCGCTGGCGGCGGCGCAGGCCGTACTGACGGAGGACGAAAAAGAGCTGGGCGTGGCGCTGGTGGACATCGGCGCGGGCACCACCGACGTGGCGATCTTCGCCGGCGGTGCCATCCGCCACACGGCGGCCATCCCCATCGCGGGGGATCTGATCACCAACGACATCGCGATGGCGCTGCGCACCCCCACCAAGGATGCAGAGGACATCAAAGTCGAGAGTGGCTGCGCCAAGCAGTTGCTGGCCGATCCGGATCAGCAGGTGGAAGTCCCTGGCCTCGGGGATCGCGGGCCGCGCCTGCTCAGCCGCCAGGCGCTCGCCGGTGTGATCGAGCCGCGCGTGGAGGAGATTTTTGCGCTGGTGCAAGCCGTGATTCGCGAATCGGGGCACGAGGAGCTGCTCTCCAGCGGCATCGTGCTCACCGGTGGCAGCGCAGTCATGCCTGGCATGGTCGAGCTGGGCGAGGACATTTTTCTCAAACCCGTGCGGCGCGGCGTGCCCCAGTACGCCGGTGCCCTCGGGGACATGGTCGCGCAGCCGCGCGCGGCCACGGTGATGGGTTTGCTCGAGGAGGCGCGCCTGGCGCGCCTGCGCGGGCACAAGGTGGTGCAGAAGGCGGGCTCGGTCGGGGGCCTGCTGACGCGCGTCAAAGAGTGGTTCGTCGGCAATTTCTGAACACAGGCAAGGAGCGTTCCATGAGCATCGAGATGATCGAAGTCGAAGAATTCAACCGCGGCACGCAGATCAAGGTGATCGGCGTGGGTGGTGGCGGCAGCAATGCCGTCGAGCACATGATCCAAAGCCGGGTGCAGGGCGTGGAGTTCATTTGTGCCAACACCGACGCGCAGGCGCTGGCGCGCTCGTCGGCGCACCGGTTGATCCAGCTCGGTCGCACCGGGCTGGGTGCGGGCAGCAAGCCCGACAAGGGCCGCGAGGCGGCGTTGATGGCCGAAGCCGACATCCGCGAGGCGATCGAGGGTGCGCACATGCTGTTCATCACCGCCGGCATGGGCGGCGGCACCGGCACCGGCGCGGCCCCCGTGATCGCCAAGATGGCCAAGGAAATGGGCATTTTGACCGTGGGTGTGGTGACCAAGCCCTTCGACTGGGAAGGCGGCCGGCGCATGGCCAACGCCGAGGAGGGCCTGGCCGAGCTGGAGCAATGCGTCGATTCGCTCATCGTCGTGCTCAACGACAAGCTGCACGAGGAGCTGGGTGAGGACGTCACGCAAGACGAAGCGTTTGCCGCCGCCAACGACGTGCTCAAGAACGCCGTCGGCGGCATCGCCGAGATCATCAACGTCGAGGCGCTGGTCAACGTCGACTTCGAGGACGTGCGTACCGTGATGGGCGAGCCCGGCAAGGCCATGATGGGCACGGCGGTGGCCAGCGGTCCGGACCGTGCGCGCATCGCCGCCGAGCAGGCCGTGGCCTGCCCGCTGCTGGAGGGCGTTGACATGCGCGGCGCCAAGGGCGTGTTGGTGCTCATCAGCGCGGCCAAGGGGTCGCTCAAGCTGGCCGAGTCCAAGCTGGCCATGAACACCATCCGCGCCTTTGCCGCGCCGGATGCGCACGTCATCTACGGTACTGCGTACGACGAGTCGCTGGGCGATGCGCTGCGCGTGACCGTGGTCGCCACCGGCCTGAACCGCAACGGCCAGCGCCAGCCGCTGACCGTGGTGCAATCCCAGCCGCACCAGGGCCTGCGCACGGGGACCGACAACATGCCGTTCATCCCGACGCTCAACCAGGCGGTGCCGACGGGCGCCGCCGGCGCGGGCGGTGGCGCGGCCACGGCGGGCAATCCAGCCGTGCCCAGCGTCTGGCGCACCCGCAACGCGGCTGCGCGCGTCGAGGCGCTGGCTTCCAGCGGCATGGACGACTTCGAAATCCCTGCCTTCCTGCGCAAGCAGGCGGACTAAAGCACGCGCATACGCCTGGAACGCCTCGATCAGCCGGTGGGCCGTCTTGCCGACGCGGCTCACCGGCGCGCGCCCTGCGCCAAGGCAGGGCATGACCGACCGGATGGGCGCGGATCCGACCTCGCGCCTACAATCCCCTTATGATTGCGCAACGCACCCTCAAGACCCTCACACGTGCGGTGGGCGTGGGCCTGCACAGCGGCGAGCGGGTCGAGCTCACGCTGCGCCCCGCAGCACCCGACACCGGCATCGTCTTTCGCCGGATCGATTTGGCCGAGCCGGTGGACATCCCGGTGAGCGCCACAGCGGTGACCGATACGCGACTGGCCTCCACTTTGTCGCGCGACGGCGTGCGCGTGCACACCGTCGAGCACCTCATGAGCGCCTGCTGCGGCTTGGGGATCGACAACCTCATCATCGACATCACGGCCGAGGAAGTGCCGATTCTGGACGGCTCGGCGGCCTCGTTCGTCTATCTGTTGCAAAGCGCAGGCATCGAAGTGCAGCGCGCGCCGCGACGCTTTTTGCGGGTGACGCGCCCGGTGGAGGTGCGCGAAGGCGAGGGCCGCAGTCTCAAATGGGCGCGGCTGGAGCCGTACCACGGGTTTCGGCTGCAGTTCGAAATCGAGTTCGATCACCCCGCCGTCAGTGCGACCGGGCAGTGTGTCACTTTCGATCTGGGCAGCGGGCAGTACGCGCGCGAGATCGCGCGTGCGCGCACCTTTGGCTTCACGCGCGATGTGGAGCACATGCGCTCGCAAGGGCTGGCCCTGGGCGGCGGGCTGGACAACGCCATCGTGCTCGACGACGTCAAGGTCCTCAACGCCGACGGCCTGCGCTACGACGACGAGTTCGCCAAGCACAAAATCCTCGACGCGATGGGTGACCTGTACCTGGTGGGGCGGCCTCTGCTGGCCGCCTACAGCGCCTATCGGGGCGGGCACGCGCTCAACAACCGGCTGCTGCGCGCGCTGCTGGCGCAACCGGACGCGACCGAGATCGTCACCTTCGAAGACGAGCGCCGTGCCCCGCCGGGCTTTGCCCAACTGGCCTTGGCGCGCTGACGCCCCACGCCGCTGGAGTCCGCGCCGTGTTCATCTTCCGCTTCCTGATGTTTGCCCTGCTGGGCGGGGCGGCGTTGTGCTTTGCGTTTTATTTGGGCACCGGGCGGCGGCACTATCTGCGCTGGGGCCTCGTGATTCTGAAGTGGACGGTCATCGCCGCCTTGGCCTTCTTTGCCGTGTTGATCTTGTCGCGCATCGGGTAGCGGTGGGCCGTGCCGAGCGGGCGACTCAGTAATGGCGTCCGTCCTTGTAAGCCGCATGGGTGCGCGCGCGCAACGGCGCCACCTCGCGGATGGCTTGGGTGGTGCGGGCCACCTGCGCGTGTGTGATGCACAGGCCCAGCGCGTCCGCCGCGTCCTTGCCGGGTAGCCCCGGCAGGTCGAGCAGCCGGCGCACCATCTCCTGCACCTGGGCTTTGTGCGCCTTGCCGTAGCCGACGACGGCTTTTTTGAGCTGCAGCGCGGTGTATTCGGCCACTGGTAGGTCGTTGGCCACCAGCGCCGTCAGGCAGCAGCCGCGCGCCTGGCCCAGGATGAGCGTGGCCTGCGGGTTGACGTTGACGAACACGATCTCCAGCGCCGCCACCGTGGGCTGGTAGCGCCGCACCACTTCGCCAATGCCGTCGAACAGCGTGCGCAG
>DYIC01000087.1 GCA_020723845.1 Hydrogenophaga sp. | reverse complement strand
CCTAGCTATGCTCGATACCGCCAATCCCAACCCGGCCTATCGCCTGGGGCGGCTGTTCGCCGTCCTGGAGAAGATTCAGGAGGAATCCAGTCCGGGCGTCAATGCGACCATCCGCGACCGCTATTACGGCGCAGCCTCCAGCACGCCGGTGTCGGTGTTCACGACTTTGCTTCGCCTCAAGAACCATCACCTCGGCAAGCTCCACAAAGGCCGCGCCGTGCAGATGGAGAGGCTGATCGGCGAGATCATGGAAGGTCTGGCCGACTTTCCTCGACAGCTTGGCCTGCGCGATCAAGGTCGCTTTGCGATCGGTTACTACCACCAGCGCCAAGCCCTCTACACCAAACCCGAAACCGCCACGGAAACCGCTGACTGATAAGGAGACCTTGCCATGAGCCTGAACCACCGCTACGACTTCGTTCTTTTGTTTGATGTGCGCGACGGCAACCCCAACGGCGACCCCGACGCCGGCAACCTGCCCCGACTGGACGCTGAAACCGGCCATGGCCTCGTCACCGATGTGGCCCTGAAACGCAAGGTGCGAAACTTCGTCGGACTGGTGAAAGGGGAGACGCCGCCTTACGAGATCTACGTGAAGGAGAAAGCCATCCTCAACAACCAGCACAAACGCGCTTACGTTGGCATCGGGCGCGAAGACCTGCTGGCCGGCGACGACAAAAAGCGCAAAGGCGGTGAGGCCGTGGACGACGCCCGCGCCTGGATGTGCCGCAATTTTTACGACGTGCGCACCTTTGGCGCGGTCATGTCCACCGGCGTCAACTGCGGCCAGGTACGCGGGCCGGTGCAACTGACCTTCGCCCGCTCCATCGATCCGATCATCACCCAGGAGCATTCCATCACCCGTATGGCTGTCGCCACCGAAGCCTTGGCCGAGAAACAGGACGGTGACAATCGCACGATGGGCCGCAAGCACACGGTCCCCTACGGCCTTTACATGGCCCATGGCTTTGTGTCAGCCTTCCTTGCCAAACAAACCGGTTTCTCCGACGACGACCTGAACCTGCTCTGGCAGGCCCTCGGCCAGATGTTCGAACACGACCGCTCTGCCGCCCGCGGCGAGATGGCCACACGCGGCCTTTTTGTGTTCAAGCACGAAAGCGCGCTGGGCAATGCGCCCGCCCACGCCCTGTTCGAGCGGATCCAGATCAAGCGCAAGGATGGCGTCGAAGTCGCGCGCGATTTCATGGACTACGAGGTGCAGGTGAACGAGACAGACATGCCTCCCGGCGTTACACTGCTGCGCAAGGTTTGACCGGAGCCCAGCCCATGACCGAAATCCACTTCATCGTCGAAGAAGCCCCCGAAGGCGGTTTCATTGCCCGCGCCGTGGGTGCGGACATTTACACCGAGGCGGACAGCATCGAGGACTTGCACGCCCAGGTGCGGGATGCCGTGCGATGCCACTTCGATGAGGGCCAGCTGCCCACATTGATCCGTCTGCACATCACCCGCGAGGAAGTGCTGGCGGCATGAGGATTCCGCGTGATCTGTCTGGCGCGGACTTGGTCAAGCGACTCGGCCGACTCGGCTACGAGATCACGCGCCAAAGCGGCAGCCACATCCGCCTGACCAGCCGGGTCCGTGGCGAGCATCACCTCACCATCCCCAACCACGACCCGCTGCGCATCGGCACCCTCGCGGCGATCCTCGAAGGCGTGGCGGCGCATCACGGCATGACGCGCGACGAGTTGCTGCAGCGCCTGCTCGGCTGACGAGCGGTGAAAGCCACGGACGACCCCATCCCCCTCTCCGCCCTGCAGCACTGGGCCTACTGCCCGCGCCAGTGCGGCCTAATCCATCTGGAGCAAGTCTTCGAGGACAACCTCCATACCGCCCGTGGCCAAGCGGTGCATCATCTGGTGGACGAGCCCGGCGATGAGATGAAGGCCGGCGTGAAGGTGGAACGCGCCCTGCCCTTATGGTCGGATCGCTTGAACCTCATTGGCAAGGCCGACCTGGTGGAATTCCACCCGGACGGCACCGTCTTCCCGGTGGAGTTCAAGCACGGCCGCAAGCGCCAAAAGATCCACGACGACATCCAGCTCGCCGCCCAAGCGATGTGCCTTGAAGAAATGCTCGGCCGCCCGGTGCCCAAAGGGGCCATTTATCACGCCAGCAGCCGCCGGCGGCGAGAGGTGACCGTGACCCCCGAACTGCGCCGACGGGTGGAGGAAACCGCCACCGCCATCCGCGCCATGCTGGCCTCGGCTCGACTGCCCGCGCCAGCTAACGACGCGCGTTGCCGGGAATGCTCGCTGAAGGAAATCTGCCAACCCGAGGCCCTGGCCAACACGGACCGGCAGCAGCGCCAGCGCCAGGACCTGTTTCGGGTGGAGGACTAACCTTGTATACCCTGCTCAACACCCTCTATGTGATGACGCCGCAGTCCTATGTGCACTTGGAAAACGGGACCGTGCGCATCGACGTGGAACGGGAGAAGCGCCTCCAAGTGCCGCTGCACCACCTCGCGGGCTTGGTCACGTTCGGCAACGTGATGATCTCCCCCGCCCTGATGCACCGGCTTGGCGACGAAGGCAAGAGCTTGGTCCTGCTGGACGAACACGGCCGTTTCAAAGCCCGCCTCGAAGGCCCCGTGTCTGGCAACATCCTGCTGCGGCAGGCCCAGCACCGGGCCGCCAATGATTCAAAGGCCACCCTGGAACTTGCCCGCGCCTGTGTGGCCGGCAAGTTGAAAAACAGCCGTACCATCCTGCAACGGGGCGCACGGGAATCCGCCGACCCGGACGAAGCCGCTCCGCTCACCCGCGCCGCCGACAACCTAGCGGCGTCGCTCCGTGCCGCTGCCGGTGCCACCAGCCTGGACGAACTGCGGGGCATCGAGGGCGAAGCAGCGCGCGGCTATTTCGCCGCATTGAACCTTGTCGTCAAACCCCAGGCGCGGCAGACTTTCACCCTCAATGGTCGCACCCGGCGCCCACCCCTGGACCGCTTCAACGCCCTGCTCTCCTTCCTCTACGCCCTGCTCATGAACGACTGCCGCTCGGCCTTGGAGAGCGTGGGCCTCGACCCACAATTGGGCTACCTGCATGCCGTCCGGCCTGGACGGGCCGCCCTGGCCCTGGACTTGCAGGAAGAATTCCGCGCCTTTCTGGCCGACCGACTCGCCCTCACCCTCATCAACCGGGGGCAATTGAATGCGGACGACTTTGAAACTCGAGAAGGTGGCGCGGTTTTGCTGGGAGACAGGGGGCGCCGGCTGGTCGTCGCCGCTTGGCAGGAGCGCAAAAAGGAAGAGGTCACGCACCCACTACTTGACGCAAAGATGCCAATCGGTCTCCTACCCCTCGTTCAGGCCAGGCTGCTCGCGCGCGCCATCCGAGGGGATATGCCTGGGCACCTGCCTTACCTGACGAAGTAGACATAGCCATGCTTATCATCGTCACGTACGACGTCTCCACCGAAACCGCCGCCGGCCGCAGGCGTCTGCGCCGGGTCGCCAAGGTCTGCGAGAGCATGGGCCAACGGGTACAGAAATCGGTCTTTGAGTGCCAGGTCAACGACATACAATACGAGGCGCTGGAGCGCGCCCTGCTGGCCGAGATTGACGAGCAGCAAGACAACCTGCGCTTCTACCGCATCACCGAACCGGTGGAGGTGCGGGTCAAAGAGTACGGCGTATACCGTTCCGTGGATTTTGAAGGGCCCCTGGTCGTATGACGCGCGTACCGCCAGTGACGGACAAAGCTCGGCAGCTTCGCGCACGCCGTAAGTCCTTGTTCTATAAAAACATGGACACCAAGATAAGCTATTGGAGCAGAGGAGGATCTGTGCGAAAGTCCTGCTTCGCGCAGACTGCGTTTTCTCCTCAATCAAAACAACAGGTTGCGATTGCGGAGTATCGCCCGGCCCAACGGCCGGGCGCGGATTGAAAC
>DYIC01000086.1 GCA_020723845.1 Hydrogenophaga sp. | reverse complement strand
GGCGCAAAGCGCACGCCCTGCGCGCTCAGCCACTCCACCGCCCGGGGCAGGTCGTCCACCCACAGGCCCACATGGTTGAGCGGCGTGGTGTGCACGGCGGGTTTTTTGTCGGGGTCCAGTGGCTGCATCAAGTCGACTTCGACCTTGAAGGGGCCTGAGCCGAGGGCGCAAATGTCTTCGTCGACGTTCTCTCGCTCGCTGACGAAGGTGCCGGTGACTTCCAGGCCGAAGAGATCGACCCACAGGCGCCGCAGCCGCGCCTTGTCCAGGCCGCCGATGGCAATCTGCTGGATGCCCAGTACCTTGAATGGGCGCTGGCTCATTTCTCGAACTCCACGATGGGTTGATCTACCACCAGGCTTTCGCCCTTGCTGGCCAGCACCTTGGCCACCACGCCGTCGGCACTGGCAAACAGCACGTTTTCCATCTTCATCGCTTCGATGACGGCGACGCGCTCGCCCGCCTGCACTTTCTGACCAGGCTGCACGCAGATATCGACCAGCAACCCTGGCATGGGCGACAGCACGTAGCGGCTCATGTCCGGCGGCGCCTTGTAGGGCATCAAGCGGTACAGCTCGGCCATACGCGGGGAGACGACCAGACACTCCATGCGGGTGCCGTTGTGCTGCACCACCAGCGCCAGCGGGTTTTTGGCGCTACCGCGCTCGATCTGCGCGGTGAAGGGCCGTCCGTTGACCTCGCCGGTGATCACGATGTCGCTCAGGCGCGAGGGCGAGCGAATCTGATAGCGCTTGCGCCCAACGAGCACCGTGGCCTGACCGCTTTCCCCCACGAACTCATCGACGTGCACAGGCACATAGCGATGCTGGCCATCGGCGGCCAAGCGAATGACGGTGTAGTCCTTGCCGACTTTCACGCCAAATCCCGGTAGCTGCCCGCTGATGGCGGCCGCGCGCTCGCGCGATTTGCGGCGCACGAAGGCCGCCAGCGCGATCAGGAAGTCCTCGTCCTCGTGCGGCACGTCCTCGGCGCGAAAGCCGCCGCCATAGTGCTGGGCGATGAAACCCGTGTGGAAGCGCCCCGCGATAAAGTCGGGGTGGGCCAGCAACGCCGCCTGGAACGGAATGTTGCTGCTGATGCCGCGAATGACGAAGGCGTTGAGCGCGTCGCGCATCTTGTCGATCGCCTCCGCCCGGTCTTTGCCGTGCACGATGAGCTTGGCGATCATCGAGTCGTAGTACATCGGGATTTCGCCGCCCTCGAACACGCCGGTGTCCACGCGCACGCCCCAGCGATGCTCGGTGTCGGCTTGCCACATCGTCTCGACCGGGGGCTTGAAGTGCACGAGCCTGCCGGTGGAAGGCAAAAAGTTGCGGAACGGATCTTCCGCATTGATGCGACATTCGATCGCCCAACCCTCGCGCTTGACGTCGGCTTGCGTCATCGGCAGGCGCTCACCGGCCGCGATGCGAATCATCCACTCGACCAGATCCAGCCCGGTAATGCACTCGGTGACCGGGTGCTCGACCTGCAAACGGGTGTTCATCTCCAGGAAATAGAAGCTCTGGTCCTTACCGACCACGAACTCCACCGTGCCCGCGCTCTGGTACTGCACGGCGCGGGCTAGCGCCACGGCCTGTTCACCCATGGCACGGCGCGTGGCATCGCTGATGAAGGGCGACGGCGCCTCCTCGATCACCTTTTGGTGGCGGCGCTGGATCGAGCATTCGCGCTCGTTGAGGTAGAGCACGTTGCCGTGCGCGTCGCCGAGCACCTGGATTTCGATGTGGCGCGGCTCCTCGACGAACTTCTCGATGAAGACGCGGTCGTCACCGAAGCTGTTGCGCGCCTCGTTGCGGCAGGAGGTAAAGCCCTCGAACGCTTCCTTGTCGTTGTAGGCCACGCGCAGCCCCTTGCCGCCACCGCCGGCGCTGGCCTTGATCATGACCGGATAGCCGATGCCACGCGCGATCTCGACCGCTTGCTCGGGCGTCTCGATCGGGTCGTTCCAGCCCGGGATGGTGTTGACACCCGCTTCCTTGGCCAGTTTTTTGGAGGCGATTTTGTCGCCCATGGCGGCGATGGAGTGGTGCTTCGGGCCGATGAAGGCCAGCCCTTCTTCCTCGACGCGGCGGGCGAACTCCTCGTTTTCGGACAGGAAACCGTAGCCAGGGTGAATGGCCTCGGCTCCCGTGGCCTTGGCCGCGGCAATGATTTTGTCGGCGACCAAGTAGCTCTCGCGGCTGGGCGCAGGCCCGAGCAGCACGGCCTCGTCGGCCAGACGGACATGGCGGGCTTCACGATCCGCCTCGGAGTACACCGCGACGGTGGCGATGCCCATCTTACGCGCGGTAGCGATGACGCGGCAGGCGATCTCGCCGCGGTTGGCAATCAGGATTTTTTTGAACATGGTGTGCGCTCCCCTTGCCTCACAGCGGAATGTTGCCGTGCTTGCGCCACGGGTTGTCGAGCTTCTTGTCCTTGAGCATGACGAGCGAGCGGCAGATACGCTTGCGCGTCTCGTGCGGCAGGATGACGTCGTCGATGTAGCCGCGCTCGGCGGCGACGAAGGGGTTGGCAAAGCGCCGCTTGTACTCCGCCTCACGCTCGGCCAGCTTGGCCGGATCCTTCTTGTCTTCGCGGAAGATGATTTCCACCGCGCCCTTGGCACCCATGACGGCGATCTCGGCATTCGGCCAGGCCAGATTGACGTCACCGCGCAGGTGCTTGGAGGCCATCACGTCGTAGGCGCCGCCGTAGGCCTTGCGGGTGATGACGGTGATCTTGGGCACGGTCGCCTCGGCATAGGCGTAGAGCAACTTGGCCCCATGCTTGATGATGCCGCCGTACTCCTGCGCAGTGCCCGGCATGAAGCCCGGCACGTCCACGAAGGTGATGACCGGGATGTGAAACGCATCGCAAAAGCGCACGAAGCGCGCCGCCTTGATGCTGCTTTTGATATCCAGACAGCCTGCCAGCACCAACGGCTGGTTGGCCACGATGCCCACGGTCTGCCCATCCATGCGCGCAAAGCCCACGATGATGTTCTTGGCGTAGTCGGGCTGGATCTCGAAAAAGTCGCCATCATCGACCGTCTTGAGGATCAGCTCCTTCATGTCGTAGGGTTTGTTGGGGTTATCGGGCACCAGCGTGTCCAGACTGAGCTCGGCGCGATCGACGGGGTCGCCACTGGGGCGCAGGGGTGCTTTCTCGCGGTTGGACAGCGGCAGGTAGTTGAACAGACGCCGCACCATCAACAGCGCCTCGACGTCGTTGTCGAAGGCGCGGTCGGCCACGCCACTGCGCGTGGTGTGCGTGCCAGCGCCGCCCAACTCCTCGGCGGTGACCTCCTCGTGTGTAACGGTCTTGACCACTTCGGGGCCGGTGACGAACATGTACGACGTGTCTTTGACCATGAAGATGAAGTCGGTCATGGCCGGCGAGTACACCGCGCCCCCCGCGCACGGGCCCATGATGACGCTGATCTGTGGAATCACGCCCGAGGCCAGCACGTTGCGCTGGAACACCTCGGCGTAGCCCCCCAGCGACGCCACACCCTCCTGGATGCGCGCGCCGCCCGAGTCGTTGAGACCGATCACCGGCGCGCCGACCTTCATCGCCTGGTCCATGATCTTGCAGATCTTCTCGGCATGCGCCTCCGACAGCGCACCACCAAAGACGGTGAAGTCCTGGCTGAAGACGAACACCAACCGCCCGTTGATCATGCCGTAGCCGGTCACGACACCATCACCCGGAATCTTCTGGTCCGCCATGCCGAAATCGGTGCAGCGGTGCTCGACGAACATGTCCCATTCCTCGAAGGTGCCCTCGTCGAGCAACACTTCGATGCGCTCGCGCGCGGTGAGCTTGCCCTTGGCGTGTTGGGCGTCGATGCGCTTTTGCCCGCCGCCTTGGCGGGCAGCGGCGCGCTTGCGCTCGAGCTGTTCGAGAATCTCTTGCATGATG